>CAZFAR010000117.1:0-7796 GCA_964516825.1 uncultured Thermococci archaeon | reverse complement strand
TTTCTCACAAGTTTTTCCAAGTTCAATCGTTCTCACAGAAATATTCCGTATTTGTTACTCTTAACTGTTTTGTTTGTCCCAGTTGTTACACGTGTAACATCTCTGGTCATCCTGCATAGGAGATTAGAACAAAGAAGAGAATGATATATGGATACTTTTCATCTTGTGACTGACATTTTTTGAAGATCTTCACTTCATCATTGAAACGTCCCAGCTGGAGAGCCGACATCATTTCCTCTGTAGATACAGAATATGCATGTAGTCTTGAAATCCGTGTTTTTTCCAGAAAGAGTAACCAATTTCATTTTTTGAGGCTACACGGAGCTCAATTCGACAGATATTACGTGATTTAAACCACTCAAACATTCTGCACAGCATTTGCTCTCCAATCCCCTTTCTTTGATAATTGGATCTGACAGCTAGATCGGAAATGAATCCAGAGATTCTATGCTGAAATACAGGAGGACGCGCAAATATTTCAGAGACAGAGTAGGCTACAACCGCCTCTTTATCCAGAGCCACCAGGACCTGAGCATCTTCTGAATGGATTAATTTGTTCATATGATCTGCAAAGGCAACATGTCCGTCTTCAGTTCTGGTAAAAAGAGGATCAATATCTTTGTGAAAATCCATGAGCTCCTTCCAGATTTCTATGATCCCAGGAATATGCGAATCTTCTGCAGGATGTATTTCAATTTCCATTGATATCACTTTCATACGACTCAGAGGGCATATCCTACAGCGCTCAGATAGATAGCGCTTTCTTCAACACCATCAATCTCCAGGAGTGCATTTACCTCATCATCGAAAAAGGCTCCGATCTGACAGGAACCTAGCTCGAGACTCACTGAGGTTAGAGCCAGATTCTGCCCAATGTGGCCTGCGTCCAGATAGATATACCTGTATGCACGCTGATTGTACTTCCATTTCATCCGGGAGAATACTGCTGTCCAGACAAAGACAGTACAGCACTCCACACACATATACTGATCCAGGGCTGCTCTGGTAATCTCCCTTCTGAAGTCCCCCTGTTTCAATTCCTCCAGTACGTGGTCCTTGATACTGTAATGGTATATCCCTCTGGGAAGATCTTCTGCATTGTTCACTACCAGATAAGTCTCTACAGGGTAAAGGGCTCCAGCAGAAGGGGCAGTGCGAAACTCATGTCCCCATTCTCTTCTCTGGATACCAGAGGAAGCCCATAACAGGCAGGACAACTGTTTCAGAGTCAAAGGTTTCTGAGAGAATCTGCGAATGCTCTTCCTTTTCTTTAAAATGTCGGCAAGAGATGCAGGGATGAATTCGAATGGTGGAAGTTCTATCCTCTTCCTGTCAGGATACGTCTTGTACACTTCTGGTTTACAGGACAGATCAAGGTGCCCTCCTGGCATCTTTCCTCGACAGTATTTGGTTTCTTCCTGGAATCTATCTCCTATTCCTTCTGTCATGACAACACCTTCTCGAAATGTGCAATTGCGAACAAGTATTCTCAACCAGGGGAATCCTATTCCTCTTGTTCTCCCCTGTCATTCTCTGAAAGCTCCTTTATTCTGGCTATTCCACCGATCTCCTTGATAACTCTGGCCACAGCCCGGGGCACGCATTCCTCCCATACTTCATCGTTGAGTATCCTTCTCCTGATTTCTGTTCCAGACCACTTTCCCCTGTTTACAAGCTCTGTATTCTTCACCATGTATCCTGCTTCCTTGAACAGTCTTATAGTTACCGGCTCATTGGAGAACACCATTTCAAAATCAGGAGTCAGTGATTCCACATGTCTGACCCAGACTGCATGCCTGTTTATGTCATCTATTGGAATGATATACACTCTTTTTGAGATCTTCTCCTCATCCAGAGTTTCAGTGATCATCTGGATGCGCTCTCCTGCTGTGAAGGGATTTTCCAGAGTATGGGAATGCTGGGCAGATCCCACAATGATGATGGATTCATAATACTCTACAAGTATCCGTTTCAAGATTTCCAGATGTCCCAAGTGAAAAGGTTGGAACCGTCCAACATAGAGTGCACGCATAGACGTCAGTTTCTTTGAAGATATATAACAGTTTGTACAAGGTGTTCAATGTTGTTACACGTGTAACACTCGGCATTGAATTATCTGTTGATAACATTCAAAACAGGTTAATTGCAGCTTTCAGAATTTTTGGGAACCCTATACCAGAATGTGTCCAAAAGCTTTTTATAGCCTAATTCCAAGAAAGATAGATGGCTAGACCAGCACCACGTCACAAGAAGAAGAAACCAAGAGTCAAGAGAGTACGATCCAGGAGAGTACGGAAATTGAACATGGGGAAAATTGATGACTTCAAGTGGGATCTCTCGAAGATCTTGGATGCTGTGGATGATGAAAATGTCTCCGCGGTAAGAGGAGCCATCTACGCAAAAGCGTCCAAGATAGGAGTGAAAGAAGCAAAGGATTACATTTGGGACAAAGAGAGGGAAGGCGTTCTCGAACGAGATGTGGCTCTCAGGCTCACCAGACTGCTCTCAAGGTACAGCGTGTACAGGTAGTGGACGGGATTGTATGGGGTAATATGATCTACAGTACCTTTGATGAGGCCTTTTGCAGGGATTGGTGTATTCTGGATGGAAACGTACCCTTTTTCCTGAGCAATTCCCAGAAAATCAACAACTTTCGGCTCAACAGCACTTGGGATGTCGTCATATTCCACACAGATTTCATCAATTATCTCCCTTATGCTTTTCAGCCCAGTACACCTTTTCAGGATAGCAGCGCCCTCATGGTTCAGCTCGTGTTCATGCACACCAACGCCAATTTTCATAGCCTCATTAATGAAGAGGTAAATGTTACCACCGAATGGCTGAACGATAAGTGTATTTTTCTCTCCTATTGCTGGAAATTTATCCAACATGGAAACACCCCCTGGATAACAGGTCAGTAAGTGGTCTACACTCTTACGTATAGATTTACTGCGTTTGTTGTGGGTCCTTTTAAGGTTTTTGGCAGAATGGGGTTGTCAAGACTCCGGGGGATAGGCTGCCCCAAATTGAATTGCTATTATGTTGAAGTTGAATGTTCTGTTGAATGAACTATGAACTCTTGGAAAAGAAACGACATTTGAGGCACATTCTCTCCTCCCCTCTGCAAGGAAAGCTGTTTCATAACTGTTCACACTATTGTCCCTTTCTTCACACTCTTTCTCACAAAATCACCAGGAAAAGGGCAAGTTCACAAATACCTTTATATACTACGATCAGAGTAGTAGTTGCGGTGTTCATATGAACAGGAAACTCATCAGCATAGCGGTTATCAGCTTTGCACTCATCAGTCTAGGTAATATTGGAGCAGACAGTGAGAACGTGGATGTATCAGTGACTGTCAACAACAAAGCACCAGAAGTGGACAACAATACCCCGGGTCCTTTGAACATTGATCCAGAAGTGCAGTACACTATCAATACTGCAGTGAGGGACAACAACAAACTTCAGGATATTCTGACGATTGTGATCAAGCTCTACTACGGCAGTGATTCGTCAGGGAATGGAAGGAACTACTACGAGTGGACATGGACGAATCCGAGTCCAGGCACCAATCCAGTACCTGCAGACTTCAACGCGAACTGGACAGAAAGTGTGGCAGGATCATTCATTTCCTGCACTAACGTCAATATCACGCCAAACGATAAGGAAGTGACCTTTGACCTGAACTGGCAGGTCCTGGGTATTGCCAGACCTACTGCTACTGATTACTGGCACTACCATATTGAGGCTACTGATTCAGCAAACCCTACAGTGAGCAGCACAAGTGGGGATGCGTCAGTGAACAAGTTTCTCTCCTTCGCAGTCCAGACTAATACGATCGACTTTGGAAACGTGGACCCAGGAGCTGCAGTGACGCCCACCAATGATAATGTCATAAGTATTGTCTCAAATGGAGAGGTGGATGTCTCAGTCACAGGAGAAGATTTGACTACAGGTTCCTTTACAATACCGGTGGGTCAGTTCTACGTGGAAGATGACAGCCTCAACCAAACGTTCCTCACGATATTGGCTCAGATCATTTACGATGACTACAGAGACGTAGACGAGGGAGGAGTACCAGATGCAGGAATTCTGGGCTACTCTGACGGAACAGCGAGGGCACTGATCTTTGGCGGTACTATCCCAGATCCTCAGGAAGCAGGCACATACACAGGTACATGGGTTATTGATGTTACTAATGTGTGCACTCCAGTCAATTAGTGTTTTCCTTTTCTCTTTTTTTAGCTTTTTTTATTTTAAACCTTTTCTATCGATCTTTTGGGAAATGCTCAAGAAGGACAGAAGATGTTACACGTGTAACATTATGAAGATGATCCCATGGGTTGAAGACATATACCACATCTTTATAAAGAGAGTTCAAATTCCATCCCATGAGCAAAAGATTACCCATATTCATTGCAGGTGTATTCCTCCTCTCGTTGAGCAGCCTGTGCTTTGAGGTATCTCTATCGTACCAGTTTGGGTTCATGTTCTGGACCAATGTCTCTTATTTGATTGTTTCAACTGCCATGTTTGGATTGGGATTCGGAGGAATTCTGGGCTACTTTTTCTCAAAAAAAGAGAAATACTTTGAAATGCTATCATATGCAGCTCTTGTCTTCAGCATGTTCATGGTTTTCAGTCTCTTTGTAATAGCACGTATATCAAGAACTGATTTTTTCAAGAATCTCTCTTTAACTCACCTGCAGGTAGTATCCGGGGAATCGTTGCTCTTTTTGGTTTGCTTCTCCATTTTACCTGCAGTTCCATTCTTCTTTGCTGGAATTATCCTGAGTTCAGCCCTGAACTATCCAACACAGGTGAAAAAGGAGATTTCCTACATATATTTTGGAGACCTGATTGGGGCGGGTGCAGGCTCCTTCCTGGTTTCATTGCTCGTCCCTGCACTTGCAGTGGAAGGGGTAGTCATTTTCTGCTCTCTTGTGGCGTTGCTGTCTTCTGTATTCTTCAGGAGACCATCAAGAAAAGTGGGAAGCCTCATAGTAATTGTGATATTCTTTCTGGGGATTACCTTTTCCAGCAAGAGTGTATTGGAACCTGTTCCTAAGAAGCCTTTGGCCGTGTATGTTGAGCAGGGCTCTGAGATTTTATACACTAGATGGAGCCCCACTTCACGGGTGGATGTGGTGAGATTCTCTTCTGGCAAGATCCAGTTCATCGTGAACGGATCGTACCCTGTTACAATTCTGACTTCAGGCTACAACTATACGGGCAACGAGTACGATGTCCGGTATTTCATGTTCTTTGAAAATCCTGAGTCTGTATTGGCTATCGGGTCTGGAGGGGGGATAGAACTGGCCATGGCTATCCAGGCAGGTTCTGCAGAAATTACGGGAGTGGAGATCAATCCTGTAATCATGGAGATGATGCTTGAAGAATTCAAAGACACATCAGGGGACATCTATTCCAGGCCGCAGGTGATCTCAGTAGTAGAAGATGGGCGCACCTATGTGAACAGGTGTGATAAGTATTATGATCTTATTGAAAACGGGGTTCTCGGTGCAGATGCTTTAATACTCCCCTCTTCTATTGTCCAGACCTTTTCTGATACCTACGTCTATACAGTGGAGGCCAACAAAGACTACTGGGACCATTTGTCTGACAGAGGGATAGCAGTCATACTGGTCACCAGTCTCATGGATGAGTACAATGCTGTAGATGCTGAGAAGGGAGTGAGCTTCAGGCTTTTGCGGCAGTATCTCACCACAGTGCAGGCTCTGAACGAAAGAGGAGTTCTTCCGGAAAAGCATATCATGCTCTTCAGGCATGTCATGTCTTCAGGGTACGCCAATGTCTACCGGCAGACTGACTACGTATTCATCTTCAAGAGAGAATTAGATGAGGAAATGGTCACATCCATTCTGGAAAAGGCAAAAGAAACAGAAGATCTCATTGGAAATCATTATAGAGAGATAGGGAGCGCAGAAGCTGATTTCTTCAAATTTGAATGTCTATATTCTCCCTTTTATGATTCCGTGGATCTGGAGTCCTACATTGAGAAGATTCCTGCAGACAGGGATGTCTCTCCTACTACAGATGATCATCCCTATTTCTATCACACTGAAAAGGGAGCTCCCTCATTTCTGCATTACATGCTGTTCGGCTTTTCCGTTTTCACCATTGTATTCCTAGTACTACCTGTTGCAGTGAAGCGAAGGCTGCACTTCGAGAGTAAGACCAGTATTGCGCTCCTGCCCTACTTCCTGTTATTAGGTACCGGGTACATACTTGTGCAGGCAGTTTCTATTCAGAGACTAACCCTGTTTCTGGGACAGCCTGCTTATGCATTCCAGGTCATTTTGTTTTCCATGCTCATCTTTTCAGGAATTGGCAGCTTTATCACCTCGCGATTTGAGAATGAGAAGAAAATGGTGAGAATAATGCTTGCTTTACTTGTGATAGTCGCTCTAGTGTATGCAGTCCTTCTATCTCCTCTGATCTATTTCTTGATGCCCAACCCTGTTCTTGTGAAAATTGGTTACAGCATAGTACTTCTATCTCCATTGTACCTGCTCATGGGAATGCCATTTCCCCTTGGGTTGAGAATAGTGTCTAAGGAAGCAGAAAAAGATGTCATATGGATGTATGCTGTAAATGGAGGGGGATCAGTCATTGGGAGTATCATTGGAATGATATTGGCCTTTTCTTTCGGATTCTCATCTGCATTTCTGGCGGGAGTCTCCATTTATGGCTGTGTATTTCTGGTCGCAGTGTCACAGTTACGAACGTGATATCACCTGTGTGATGAGCAGTGTATTCCACATTATAAAAATCAGCAGCAATGACAAAGTTACTGGATCCAGAGATCATGAAATGGATAGTGTACTCTTTCCTGGGAAGGTTCTCCAGTCCAGAGAATCCAATAACCAGTTCATCACTGCGGGAGGATTTCAAGTCAACGAAACTCCAGAAAAAATCTTCTTCTGTCATAGTTTCAGTATCAGAGGGTTGGTACCCCGTATTCATCAAGTAGGTGAGTGCATCTCTGATATACTGGTAAGCAGATTCTTTCTTGATGTAGTTGAATATGTGGGTTACCACATACATGGAGGGTAAGAAAGGCCTGGAATACAGGAAAAGGCTCTTGAAGGGGGGTACGTTGTCTACAGATTTACTGCAGAGCTGAAGGCTTGTCCTCTCGTAGAAGAGGATCTCGTGAAAGGGTTCGCAAACACCAAAGGTATACCCCTTGTCCAGTGTTCCTACAGCTTTAATAGGAGTGTCTGCAAGTGCTTTGACCATGGATTTCTCGTCCATCGTATCGGAAGGTACCAGTACAATCTTGGGAGGTTCTCCCCAGAATGCAGCAATGTCTGCATTGGCTTGAAAAATTTCGTGGGCCAGTTTCTCTGGATCAGCAAAGTCCAAGGAATGCTCATAACCATGATTCGCCACCAGCACTTTGTTTCTTTTCAGGAAAGAGAAGATTTTATGAATCTCTGGATTTTCAGGGAAATAGGAGGTAGTAAACCCGTATATTGGCGTTAGATTATATGAATGAGCCAGAGCAAGACTGTTGGTATAGGCCTGGAAATTTGCGACAATCTTATTCCCCTGCTTATCTTTCGTTTCATATATGGCGCAGTCATCGATTTCCAGACTGAGGAATGGCTGCCTGATGGGGATTTGACCAGTAATGAAGAGGGATCTTACCAGGAGATTGCAGTAAAGTCCTCTAGGGCTGTCAGCTCTCAATTTTCTTATGTAGACTAAGGACCTTTTCCCTTTGAGATTTTTCATCTTTCCATTTTCAACGAACTTTTTGTTGAATTCAA
>CAZFAR010000116.1:0-7817 GCA_964516825.1 uncultured Thermococci archaeon | reverse complement strand
CTGTTGTTCATAGAATGCCCCCCTTAATGCCTGCTTTACCATACAATATGCACTTGTATCTGGGTTCAAAATCGTTGTATTCCTTGATAGTCTCCCAAGCAATATCATGCACAAATCTTCTGTCATCAGCGTATATGAGCTCTCCCTTGAAAACCTCAATTTTAACATATAGGGGAAGCAGCTGGAACATGTGGATATCGTATCTATCAGGAAAGGAGCCACTGATAAGAAATTGTAAGTCATACAATTCACGCTTATCTGCAATATCATAATACACACAGCTATATCAATATCTGAATGTGAAGAAAATCTTAGTAAGTGATTTTCTCTCCAGATTTCCTTTGTCGAAAAGCGCAGAAATAACTGAAGTGTCTGGATATACTTTGATCTTCTTTTTCATCTTGCTGCTTTATATGGTACAGTATTTAATATTTTCGGACTTTACTAATATGAAAGAATTTCCCTTTCATAAAGAGCCGGTGTCTTCCACATCAATGTCAAGATCGTCAAAATCCACGAATATGAAATCAGCTCCAGAACCAAAAGAGATCACATGAAGGAGGAAAACGCTATAAGGCATGTAGTGCCTGTAGTATTTGAGAGAACCGTAAACCTTTAAAAACAATAGGCGTAGGAAAAGCAATGAAGCTAGCTGAGCTGGTTGCCCATGAAGATGTTAGAGAATATATGATGCTCCAAGGAAGGGTTGGGATAATAGCTATTCACGGAGGGAATATCGAGAGAGGCACAGAGCAGATTGCAGCTTACATAGCAAAGCACAGTAATTCTTCCCTATATGTAATCTCTCCCCGGACAGAAAAAAGGGACTGGAAATTCCACATTTCTTCAAACAAGATTAATCCCAGAGAATCTGAAAAACTCTTCCAGTTTTTGAACCATGTTTCTGCAGCCATCTCCATTCATGGTCACGTGATAAAGAGGAATGTCATATGTGTTGGTGGGTTAAACGATTATCTGAGGAGAAAGATTGTAGAATCACTGCGAGAAGATTTTGATGTTGTTGATGCAGTAGAAGGGGGAGGTATCTGCAAGAACCTTTCTGCTGTAAATCCCAGAAATGTGGTGAATCTGACTAAAGAAAAAGGTGTCCAGATAGAAGTTCCTCTAACACTGAGAAAGGTGTTTGAACACAGACCGTACGATGAAATGCCTACAGAGGAGACAGAGCTGCTTGCAGAGAGACTGATTCAGGTTATCAAGGAAGCTCAGCAATTCTTAGAACCTTGAGGGCTGCATCTACTGCATCTTTTCCAAATATGTAGGCGCAGGGCTCAATTCCAAAGCCTCCTTCATCAATGAGGATGTCCCTTCGCTCTTCAGGGGAAATGGTGAACGAAAAACTGAGCATTTCAAAGCGGGAAAGGAGTTCCTCACTGTATTTGATGTTGATGACTGCCCTGTTACCTGTAGTAATGAGGATGGAAGCCAGATGATGGGAAGCGCCAAACTCGGGATCTGAAACTGCTGTAACCCTTCTGTGTAGAGGAATCAAACGTCCTGGGACAGCAGCTACTTCCATGGGATTGGAAGCACCGTCCAGTGCCATGGCAATGTTCATTCTGACCTCAGGCATGAGATCTACCACTGAGGGACTGGATTCCAGAAGAGCGAGCGCCTCTTTCACATTCTGGATGATCTTCTGTTTTCTATCCATGATTTCAGGACTGCGCAAGTTGAAGCAGACTGTACAATTTGAAAGGTTGTGCAGGACACAGGTAATACCACCCTCCCGCCACCTGAAACAGGTCTGACAGACGTAGAGAAGTATATCTTTTTCGTCCCTTTTCTGCGAGAACATTCGTGCAATTTCAGTAGCCACTTCATCCAGTTCTTCAGAGGGTTCAACTATCTTTGAAAGATATTTCGAAACCATGGCCTGCGAAACATGGAAGGCGTGAGCAATATCAGATTGGGTGAACCCAGCAGATCTTAGCTGATGAGCAACTCGGATTCTCAACTCTGGAAGCAGATTTTCACTGAATATGAGGCATGGAGGATACATTATAACTATGTTATACTGGTGATATAAATAGTTCTGCATTCATGCATTCATACTGGGAGTGTTACACGTGTAACAATTGATGAGGTAATCAAAGATGGTAACACGTATTGGAGCGGTGAGGGTTCTATCTGCAGCAATTTAAGAATAGTGAAATATCTGCACTGTAAATGAGACAATTCAACAGTGGAAAATCCTGTAAAGCAGAAAGGATTTTATAATCCTCTTTGTGAGAGCAAGTGATGATTGAGGATCTGAAGGAAACCAGGCACATGATTTTTGCCAAATACATCTACAATCTGTCCTACAACAAGGATACGAAAGAGTATGCGTGTGACTGTGTCAGCTTTCAGGTTCGAAGAAAATGTAAGCACGTGGAAGAGTTCAGGAAATACCTGGAAGATCTTATAGGAAAAGAGGAGGTATGAGCAAGTAAGCTCAAACCTTCCAGATTCAAAGAGTTTTCTTAATTCAGGAGTTTTCTGCCTTTCTTATTGCAGAAATGCCTGAAAAAGGCTTGGAAATCCTGCAGACATTCATCTTCTAGGGTTCTCAAGAAGTGCTTGAGAGCTTCGGGTCTTACCTCGTATACATCAATCTTTCCAGGTTCAGCTTTGTATCTTTCTATGATGTGGCGTCCATTTCGATCTCTTACCAGGAGTTTGTTGAATATTTCATATCCTTCAACGATTTCTCCCTCATCGAGGATGATAAACCCATCACAAGCATCAAAGGTTATCTTGAGTAACCCTGTCATTCTTCTTGGAATCAATTCCCTCATGAGAGATTCCAGATTTGAGTTCATGGGAGGACTGCATTCTTGCTCATAGAGAATCATTATATCACCTCTTCACTTTCTTACAAGGAGGATGAGGAATGGTTAGTCAAACTCTCTTGGGATAAGCCTCGGCAGCAAATCCGGACTGTATCTGCTTTTGTTTCTTTTAAAGACTGCAAAGCTCTTGTTTCAGTAAGGGTGACAAAATCTCCAAAACGAAAATGGGGGAGATCTGATGGATCCAGGAGAATCTTGGTTTTGTTCTTGATGTTCTACTGACTGAATCATTTTATATAGAATTTTAGGTGATATTTTCTGGAGTTTGCAGATCAATTTCAGGAGCTGGTGTATCTTCTCTTTTGAGGTAGGTGTTCTTGCCATGACACATGGTTTCAGGTACCCTACCATTAGGATAAGTGTATCATCTCCATTCATTTCTTAGAGCTTTCATGAGAAGTTGAATGAGTTCAAAAACTGAAAAGTAGTACTACAGAAGCAAAGATCAAGAAAGCGAAATTTCGAAACCCTTATAAGAATGCAGAAAAATACTGAGGCATGCCCACCTATATTACCTTGATGAAATTTACAGATCACGGTATCAGAGATATCAAGGACGCACCGAAGAGGATTGAGAAAGGTATCAAAGCCTGGGAAGCTATGGGCGGTAAGCTGATTGGTTTCTATGCAGTCATGGGAGAATACGATTACGTGGCCATCGGAGAAGCCTCCAGTGATGAAGTCGCAATGACCTTCAACCTCAGCCTGGGTTCTGCAGGAAATGTCAGGACAACGACTTTAAGAGCTTTCACAAAGGAAGAACTTGCAGAAATGGTAAAGAAGTTGCCGTGACCGTACAGTGAGAAGATGAACACATTCTGATACGATGGAACTATCTGGATCACTTCCAGATCCTCACTTATTGAATTTTGGTTGACTCCTAAACGTGTATTTCATGACTATTTCTTCTTTGTTCTGGCCAGAAAATACTTTCTGTACGGTCTGAACCCAACGTTCGTATATGCTCTTACTGTTGGTGTGTTGTCACTCTCAACGTGAATGAGTGCAAGATTAGAAACATCGAGGATCTGATCTACCAGAGTCGAAACCACAGCTGTTGCATAACCCTTGTTCCTGGAGGATTTTTGAGTCGCTATTGTCGATATGTTGCTTCCCCACTCATCACATGCACTCCCACCAACTGAAACAAGCTGACCGTCAACCCGTATTCCCACCCAGAGGCGTTCATGCATTTTCTCTGCTATTTCTTCTCCAGTGATCTCAATCCACCAGTTTGGATCTGCATTCTTCAGGAGCGCTGCTATCTCTTCAGCATCTTTTGTAGATAGCTTCTGTACAGGATGATTAGTGTACAGGGTTTCTTCTCCTCTCTTCAGAGTCATTAGAGTGAGTTCAAGAGTTGTTTCTACCTCTCTGAATTTGTCAAGAATGAGAGCTTTGTGCTCTGGCAGTCCTTGTATTTCAGCCTTCTTAATGTTAAGCTGTGCTAGTAGAGCTTTTACAGCCTCAGTGGTCCCCCTGAGCTGCACGATTCTCTCCTGAAAGATCAGCATCATTCCCTGGATTTGATTCGTCTCCAGAGCCAGCAATATTTCAGTGGATGCTCTGTCGTGCTTTATGTCTGATATGAAAAAATAGTAATGAGGAATGTCATTGTACACATATTCCCAGAATGCAGGTTCTAGCCGGGAATCGAGAGGGACCACCTTCATGATGCATGTTTTTCTCTGAGCTTTATAAACAGCAATGTTGTTCTCTCTTGTTACACGTGTAACATCAAATCTGACTGCCGTCTTATGTATTGCATTGTCTAGCTGGGTTTTTCTTCTCTTTTCATTATTTCTGGTACTTATCTCACTCTTTGATTTTAATCACATTCCAATAATCGATTTCAAGCCTGCATTTTGCATGATAAATGTGACCAATTTGACTTTGATTTCAAGAGACAAAGGAAGCGAGATATAATGGACTCAAGAACTCAACCTAATAGTGACGGGCAGTTACCATCCCCACTCCAAAATCCTTTGCTTTTCCACCTGGAATTGAATCGCGTTCCATCTTTTAGAACACTTGGCCGGAAGGATTGCAGTATCAAAGGCGAATTGAGATTTATAAACCTACCGCATCCGGATGAGAACCTAGTTATGCAAAGTTTTATAAAGCATTCCCAGTAGAAAGGGCGAGGTGAAAGCATGTTTCCTATCAGAAAATGGTTATGGCTCATCTTTGGAATTCTAGCAGTAGCTATAGGAGGATATATGCTGTTTTTCACTCCCCATACGAGAGAAGTGGTCTCCCTGGGCGTATTCCTCCCGAAGTTACTCGCTCTGGTATTGATGGCCTTTGCTGTTGCGTTTTTCCCCAATCAATGGAAGTACAAGTACATAATCGGCATTCTTCTACTATTCGGATTCCTGGTCCCTTACGAGAATGCACTCTCATGGGCGTGGGTTGGAAACGTTTCCGATGAGGTGTTTGAGGATGTCCTCATTCCTGAATTCGGTCACACCCGTGGGGTCTTCTATGTTGAGCTGTGGACAGCCTTCTATATCCTGCTTCTGCCATCAATTATATTTGGCGTGGCTCTCGCTTTCCGAATAGGAGGAGGCTCTACAGAGCATACTCTGAAGATTCAATTGTCCGGGCTGCTCATCTACTTCTCCTGTCTCAATATCTTCATATTCCAGACTATTCTCCGCATCAGGTGGGACCGACCTTACGATAAGGTTGCTTCATGGGTGTACCATGTTTCCTACTTCATGGGCAGAGATCCCTACATGTACGAGTTAGTCTACTGGTTTATTGCGTTCATGGTGGTACTGGTCCTGGTGAATGTGGCACCCTTAGGAAAGTGGGGAACCCTCATTGGAAAGAGACTTGGAATCTAGATGGACATATTATTATAGGAGCAAAAATATGAAAAGCCTCTTGTTGAGCTTTGACCTGGAAGAATATGAAAAAAGCGAGAAGGGGTTTGACATAGGATACAGAGGAGGCAGAATTGTCCAGGAGCTGCTGGAGCGAACAGGAATAGAAGCTACTTTCTTTGTCACTGGAACCTTTTATGAGAAATTTCCTGATTTTGTTAGAGAACTCTCAGAGTGTCATGAGATTGCCTTCCATGGGTTGGATCATCAAGATGACTACCAGTCGATTCCGGAGGATTCAGCATTGGATCGTCTCGTGAGGGGGAAAGCCAAACTCGAGAAGGGATTGAATTTAACTCTAAAAGGATTTCGGGCACCAAGAATGAGGCCGCCTTCCTACAATGTACTGAGAAGGGCAGGATTTTCCTATTCAACATCCCTCCATCCTACGTACGTGCCTGGGCGCTACAACAATTTAAGAGCTCCACTTTCTCCCTTTGTCAGAGAAGGTATACTGGAGATTCCTGTCAGCGTTGCGCCAGGCATTCGTCTCCCCTTGTCATGGATCTGGTTCAGGATATTGGGTGTAACCTATGCCAAGGTAATTGCCCGCATGGTGAGCTCCAATTCTGACTACTTGTGCATATACTTCCACCCGTGGGAATTCGTTTCTCTAAAGGGGTACGGCTTGTATACGATGAATACGGGCAGGAAAATGGAGTCTGCGCTAGAAGAATTCTTGAACTGGCTCTCTCCAGGAGTAACCCCTGCTAGAATGGGAGAATTTGCAGAAAGGTTTCTGAGAAAAAATCCACTGCACCTATGAAGGGATCAGAGGGCTCATGAAGGTGCAAATCATGAAAGGACTGACAGAAAGATAACAACAATCAATAGACCAACAAAGTAGCAAAGACTTATCGCCAGTCACCGATCAAAACAAAGGGTGCCCAGTAATAAGGATGCCTGTACTCTTTCTTTTCCATGATTTCTATCTGTGCTTCTTGTAGTGCTGTGGCTTTATCTGCACCTTTCTTCAATTGCCTATAAAATTCAAGCATCAACTCATGGGTTGATCGAGCATTGACTGACCATAAACTGACGAGAACAGAAGGTGCCCCTGCATAGAGAAAAGCCCGTGTCAATCCAATTAATTCATCTCCTGGACTTCTTTCATTGAGTCCTGTTTGACACGCACTCAAGGTTACCAATTCTGTATTGAGCCTCATATTGAATATTTCTCTGGCTGTAAGAACTTGATCTGGTAATATTTCTCTGGCTTTAAAAATTCGTTCGTCTAGAACAATCCCAGAAGACAAGGGATCTGCACCATTGAAATATCCATGACATGAGAAATGAATAACATCTTTGTCTGTACAGTTTTTAAACACAGTATCCTTGGATACTGATGGACCAGAATAAGCCTTTGAGCCAAAGAGTCCCGCGACATCTTTTGCTTCTTCCTCAAAGGCAGCTCCAAAGGATGCACAGCTTTTCAGACTATGACTCCCTTTATTCTGGCAGAATTTCAAGAGTGATGCACTGGGAGCATAGCAGACGGGGTGTCTCTTGATTAGCGGTTCACCATTGAAAGTGAGTACGTGCAAAGGAAGGTAGTGAATGACACTGAAGGGTACAAAATAGATTAAGGCATCTTCAGTTAAATATTCTGATACAGGATGGATGAGGTAGTCGCTCAGTCCAATCCAGGTTTGACCAATGTCCCTAAAATCAGGATAGTCTACCACTTCTCTCCAGTAGTTTTCTGTGTATTGAAAAAGTCTTTCTTCTGAGAGAGGAATAGTTTTCATGTGCAATTCTTCATCTACTGATGAGAGTATAAAGATAAAGGTTTCCTCTTCTGTTGTGAAATATTCTATTAAAACTGCATTTCTTTTCTGTGAGGAAAGCATGTTCTGTACTTCACAGGAAGAAAGAGGCTCTCCTTTACGTGCGTAAACGTCTCCGAGACTATGATAAGCATTACCAAGATTTCCATAGCATGCTGATTCTCCGGATTTGTCTCCAATTTCTCTACTAATCTCTAAGGACTTCTCGTGATATTTTATCACTTTTCTGAAATCTCCGAGACTATAATAAGCATTACCAAGATTTGTATAGCATGCTGATTCTCCGG
>CAZFAR010000115.1:0-7848 GCA_964516825.1 uncultured Thermococci archaeon | reverse complement strand
ACCTGCACATCGCGAGAAGGATCATGGGACAAGACAATAATATCACCACTCTGCAGTGCCCATTTTGTAATTCTTTTGTATTCTCCATTCTTGAGGACAAATGTGCCATTTGCACTGTTATTATCCTCAATCCAGTACTGCCCTTTTTCATCTCTCGAAATTCGTGCATGAATCCGTGATACAAGCTTCTCAGGGTCCGAAATCTGTATATCTGCATTCTTTGCTCTTCCAATGGTCATAGAATCCCTATTCAACTGGATTCTTCTGCCTTCTACTATGAGTTCTGCTCCCTTTTCATGCTCTTTTTCAGGAACTTCGGACTTGAAAATAAGGGGAAACTCCTTCCCACCCTTTGGATCGTGACACAGAACGATCGTATCACCATCGTATAATGCCCATTTTGAAATTCTTTTGTATTCTCCATTCTTGAGGACAAATGTGCCATTTGCACTGCTATTATCCTCAATCCAGTACTGCCCCTTTTCATCTAGCAAAATTCGTGCATGAATCCGTGATACAAGCTTCTCGGAGTCAGATATCTGTATATCTGCATTCTTTGCTCTTCCAATGGTTACAGAATCTTTACCAATGGTAAATTCCTGATTTTCGTAAATGAGTTTTGGCCCTCTTTCTGGTTCAAGTCTCGATTTCAGATCTTCATATATTTCCCTTGAGACTGTACCTCCTCTGAGACTCTTTTCCAGCTTTTCCAATTGCTGTACCCGATGTTTTGCTTCCATCTTTAACGGTACCACCTTTACAGTAGCTCCATCTCTGAGACCACACTCCTCAACAGTCCTATCTGGGGGACACACTACTCCATCGAACAGCAGCTCAAAGGGGATGACACCAAGTGCTGTCATTGCTAATTGTCTGACTTTGCCAATTTTGTCAAATCGAGCCACCTCAACAGTGACTTCCTGTCCTGTTTCTGCATTCTGGACTTTGAGAGCCATACTCTCCCTGGGAGGTGAAGGTTTCCTCTTAATTCTTTTCACAAGTGTGCCTCCGCCCACTAAAACACCAATGCCAACAAGGATATAGACAAGCCGGGTTCTCATTCTCATTACGTTCTCAATGTTTTTGATTTCTTCATCACATTCATCTCTCAACTTCTGACAATTACGGGCTTCAACGGCACCCACTTTCTCAAATTGCGTTTGAGCTTCTATAAAGTAGCTCTTGGCTTCTTCATACTCCTCTTTTGCTTCCTCGTTATTCTTGATTTTCTTTGCTTCTTCGAGGGAATCTGCTCCCTTTTCGAGATTTTTTAAGCCTTCGGTATAACAGTCTTCACACGAATAGCCAACAGTGAGTTCCAAGGTCAGAGAATCCATGAAGACAATACAATCAGCATCTGACTCACAGTTTAGGAAGCGCGGATTTCTCGTATCACAATACTCCATTGATGGCCTGACACCTACAAGAGCCAACGTCACTTTGAAGTACTCATCCTCTACAATCAAAGGATTATCTGGTCCAAATTCTCGTCCAGTCCAATCTGCTTCGCTTTCACCCGCATGATCCCAGAATAGCCTCCCTTTCCGGGTGCTTGGATCACAGTTCGTGAGTTCAAAATTGAGATAACCCTTAAATTCCTGTGTAGTATCTCCTTCTGCGTCAGCCAATACAATAGAAACAAGAACCTTAAAGAAATATTCCCTATCGTCTCGAGGGACTCCGTTTTCCTCCCACGTCATGACTCCCTCGGGAAAAATGCTCACCTTGATCATCCGATTTTCTGGTTCGTAGGCAGAATCTTTTCTAACGTAGATCTTCGGGGTCAGGGTTACATAATGATGATCGTCAGATCTATTGATTGGACAAGTTCTTAGGAAGGGAAAATTATCTCCTGACGCGGAGGGCACAAGAATCAAAACAACCACTACCAGTAAAATGATTACTTTCTTCATTTTATCACCTGCTTCTGTCTTTACTATTCAAATAAAAACCTTTCGCTTTCTTTCTTGGACAGGGACTATAAGGAATTGCCATGCTAAGGTCCTCATGTTGTTGCATCTTTAGGAACCTTTTCCTTGTGAAATATCTTTTGGATCGAGGTGATTTTCTTATCCTAGGTCTCTAGAAAATCTCAATAATATGTGAATCTATCAGTCTTACTCCACAGAAGCGGCAGGAACCCCAGTCCTCTTCAGTCTTATTCTCTTCTCAAAGAAAAACAAGATGATCGATGCTACACGTGTATATAACATCTCCAGGACGAGTACTCGATAGTATTGCATCTGAACCGATACAAAGTATTAAAAGCTTCAGAATAGAAAGATACACAATGGAGAAGCGCCCTGAGGACATGAATCTCAAAGAGATTTTCATCGAGATGAAGAACATCTCCGAGTTGATGGTGGATCTAGCCTACTCTTCAGTCTTGCTAGACTCTGAAGCTATAGCAGATGAAGTAGCTGCTCTGGAAGAAACTATGGGAGAATTAAACCACCAGATAACGATTAGAGCATTACTGGCAGCGAGAACCAGAGAGGATGCAGAACAGATTTCAGAGATATTAAACGTGGCATCAGCTATCAAAGGCATATCCAACCAGGCGCAGAACATTTCTGAGATCGTATCCCGCGATCTAGATATTCATTCTGTCATTCCAGAGTCTTTAAAGTACACTGATGAAAAGATTTTCAGAGTCCCCCTGGACGAGCAGTCCCAGTTGGTAGGTTCATCATTGAGAGAATCACGGCTTGGATCCCACATAGGAGTGACAGTCATTGCTGTGAGGAGAGGGAAAAGGTGGATATACAATCCCAGAAGGAGTTTCCAATTCTGTGACGGAGACATACTAATTGTCAGAGGGACAGAGGAAGGCTATCTCATACTGAAGGAAATTGCCAAGGGCAGGAGGAGCAGGTGGTACCATGCTGAGAGAGATCATCCAGGAAATGAAAGATAAATCTGAACTCATGATAGATCTGGCATTCGCAGCTCTCATCTTCAGGGATACAGAGATTGCAGAAGATGTCCAGGAACTGGAAGAGGAAATGGATGCACTAAACTACAAAGCCAAGATGGCAGTGCTGGATATGGCTAGTGAGATATCCAAGGAGCGATTGTTATCCGTGCTGGAGCTGATCAATGCTACAGAAAGCATTGCAGATGGAGCGCTTGAGATCGTCTTCAACGTGTTCAGAGGTGAGATCCATCCCATATTCAAAGAAGCTATGCAGGAAACAAGAGAAGTGGTAGCTCGATTTCGTATTTCTGACGAATCTGTTCTGGCAGATCAGTCTCTAGGCGAGTTAAAACTGGCCACAAAGAGTGGAATGCATGTTTTCTTGGTGAAGCGATACAGGGAGTATATCGTTGATCCGGGAAAGGATTTCAGGTTAAGAAAAGGTGACATCATCTTTGCAGAAGGCCCTCCAGAGGGAAAGACTCAGCTCGAAACTCTTTTGTGATGCGGTGATTTTTCCACAGACTATGTTACACGTGTAGCATGCCAAGAATGATTCATCCAAATGAAATGTCTATTTTAAGAAGTATCATGCTTTTTTCAAGAAATAATGTCATTATTCATAAACTGAGGAATATTGGACAGCAGGAGTGAGGAACCTCTCAGTCAGATCTGCCTTCTGCACAGAAAACCTTAAAAGTTTGCAAGAAGATGTACTCTTATGGACATTCCCAAGGGAGAAATCATCGAGGCCAGGGCCGGAGGCGAGAACGCGCTGAGAGAGCTCCTGGAAAACCTCAAGGAGGATTTTTCAGGATATGTTGAGATAGTGGGCAAAGGAAACTCCCTGGGACAGATTTTGTTTTTTGATGGTCGTCCGCGTCTAGCGCTCTTCGAGGGTGATTCTCGCTTCGAGGGAAGAGAAGCCATCTCTTTGATGCTACAGATCTCCAAGGAGTATGACACAGAAATCAAGGTGCATCGATATCCCATGGTAGCACTACTTCTGGATCGGTTTCCAGAAGCAGAGGTAACAGAAGAGACTTTGGGCATGCCTAAGAGAAAACCTGAGAAGAAGGAGGGATTCAGAGAGGTCGATGAAGCCCTGTTCAATCGGAGAGAAGAACTGGCCTCTGTTCTGAGCAGCGAGCCTGCTTTCAGACCTTCCCCAAAACTGGAAACGAAGGAGGAAGAGTTCGATCCTTTGAAAAGCATGCAGCCGAAAGATCTGGAAGAGCTGCGGGAAGGCCTCATGAAACGATTGAACCTTGAAAAATTCTACAAAAAAAGAGAGGCGTAACTATGCGATTTCCTGCAGGAAAACAATCCAAACTCCATAGAGAAGTCAGTCCCAAAGAGGTATTGAACACTGTGGACACGGGTTATGTCCGCCTCACAGTAGAAACCAACGGCATCACTGATCATTACGTCCTGTACAGAAACAAGGAAGTGGTAGGTGCTCTGTGCGAATTTTCTGACGGCAGACGCTTTTACGGCACAGAAGCGCTCGACCACATATCAGCTCTGGACAAGAAGGTCCTGGCACAGGTCGCAGTATACTCTGAAAAGGACATAGATACTATAAAGAAGAATCATCCAGAGATTTTCCTGGCCCCTGAGAGTGCAGAGAAGTTCAGGGTGGGAGACACAGTATTCGATGGAATTCTGTACGCAGTAAGATCGGGAGACCTTCTCACAGCGGTCAGGAAACTGGAGAAAGAGAACCTCACAGGCTGCCTCAGAATAACCAGTGAAACAGAGGAAGCTCTCCAGGAAGGTGCAATTCTCTTTCTGAAAGCGCCTGTGGCTGCCCTGTTTGAAACAGAAACTTCAGTCCTTCTGGGAGATGATGCTCTGAGGGAGATTGCGTTAGCCTATGCAGGGGGAAGAGTCTACAAACTGGAAAGAGATTTCATTGAGAATTTCTTATTCCTGAACAATGCTTCTCGACTCAAATTTCCTGTAGAAGAAGTTATTGCATCCGAAAAAGCATCTGATGACCTGAAACGGTTCATCGCCTTGCAGGTGCTGGGACTCGAAAGAGGGACACTGGTGCTGAATGCTCCGTGTAATGGTACCTTTTCTTTTGAAGCCCTGCTGAAGAGCGCAGCTTCCAGGAAGTTTGATGGATATTTGTGGGTGCGTTCGGACAATTCTCAGGGGCTCATGGTCCTGGGCCAGGGAAGAATCCAGGCAGCTTACTCTATGTATGCTGCAGAAGAATTGACAGGTGTGAAAGCGCTGAGAAAGATCTATGAGTCAATGGAATATCAGGGGACTGTGGATTTCTATCAGCTTTCGTATCCTCCCAAAGTAGAGCAGTCTCTTGAGGCTGAAGAAGAGACAGACAGCATTCTGGTGAAGCGGCTGATGGGTGAAATGGGGGAGGATCTTATACGGGATGTCTCTGTAGCAAAAGAATTCAAGAAGAAATGGGAAGACAAGAGAGAAAAATTGGGTGAATGAAATGGACTTTCCAACAGGTGCACTGCAGAAGGAGATAGAGGTCAGGTCTCTGGACACGTTATTGGACGAACTGTTGAAGGATAAATTTACTGGAGTCATCAAGTACACCAATCACCAGGCAGGAAACCTTTTGCTCATTGATGGGGAGATAAGAGCTGCTACGTATGGCGAATTGGGGGGAGATGAAGCCTTGGAGAGGATATGGAATGCTGTAGAAGGTTTCCTTTCTGTATACACCCTGGAAAGAGAACGGGCAGAATTTGTGCTGAAATGGTACACAGATATTCATGGATTCTCGTCAGTTTCCTCTGAAATTCTCGATCATGATGTTACTGTTCCTGTTCCTGATGTTGAAGATCTCATCAAAATGCTTGAAAGGGAAGGAATGTCCTATCTGGTCGCAAGAAAACCTAAGGCCAGACCTGTTCAGAAGCGAGCCCACAGAGCTCCTCACGAGATCCTGCAGGATATTCATGTTCTTCTTGCCAATCTGTTCGGCGATTTCATGGCAGAAAACATCATTAGGAGCCACCTGATGAAGCTCCGCCTGACGAGAGGGGAGGTCACTCTGGAAGATCTGAATCTTCTGGTGGATGAAATCTGTAAGAATGTTTTCAAGAGGGTCATGGACGACAAGAGAGCACGGGATGAATCTGGTAAACTGAAAGAGCTGGTCAGGCAGGAGTAAGCATGTTGTTTGGCACTGCTGGAATTCGTGGAGACTTAACACAGATCACTCCCCAGTTTGCACTCGCATTGGGGAGAAGTGTAGCTGAATTTGCAGAAAGGAGAAATCTTCACTCAGTAATGGTGGGGAAGGATGGAAGGACTTCCTCTGACATGCTTTCTGAAGCAGTAACAGCAGGAATACTCTCTCAGAACATGCCTGTGACAGCCGTAGGCCCTGTTCCCACTCCTGGGTTAGCTTTTGCATGTGATCAGTGCGGGATCATGATAACTGCTTCTCACAATCCTCCAGATAACAATGGGATGAAAGTATTCCTGGAGCATAGGGAGCTTTTCCCTCAGGAAGAGAGAGAAGTAGAAACAATCTTCGAAATGTCTCCTCCAGGAAAGAGACGTTGGGACCTGCCTTCAGTGGAAAATGAAGATATCCTCCCGCAATACAGAGAAGCAGTCCTCTCCTACGTAAAAAGGGAGTTTGCTACCATCTCCTCTCAAAAGAAGGTGGTAGTCGACTGCGGAAACGGTATGGGGAGTCTGGCAACACCTGATATTCTCAAGAGGATGGGATGCACTGTCATTACACTGTTTGAAGAGATTACTGGCCGATTTGAAAGGCCTCCTGAACCTTCAGAAAAGAATATTTCAGTATTGAAAGAGAAAGTCTTAACAGAGAGTGCGGACCTGGGAATTGCCCATGATGGAGATGCAGACAGAATCAATGTCATCGATGAGACAGGGAATGTCATTCCCGAAGATTCTGTTATTGCCCTGCTGGCAGGCCATTACGCAGGTGAAGGAGACTGTGTGGTCACCTCCCTTGACACTTCTATCAGAATCGATGAGCACGTTTCCAAGAAAGGAGGGAAAACACAAAGGGTAATGCTTGGAAATCTGCATGAAGGTGTTTCTCAATACAAGGCAGTATTTGCGGGAGAGCCCTGGAAGCATGTGCATGCACGGTTCGGGAACTGGATTGATGGCATAGTCTCTGCTGCTGTTCTCGTAAAATTGATCCAGGACAGAAAGGCTTCACAATTGTGCTCTGAAATCCACCAGTATCCCCAGAAAAAGATCAATTTAAAGACTGGAGACAGAGATCGCCTTGTCAACTTTTTCAGGGACAATCTCAATCAATTTAAAGATATCAAAGAGGTTGTAACAATTTCAGGGATGCGCGCCAATTTTTGTGATAGTTCATGGATTCTGGTGAGACCTTCAGGCACTGAACCCAAGGTGAGAATCATTATAGAAGGAGTCAACCAGCACAGATTTGATCAGCTCCAGAAATTTGTCAGTTCAATCCTTATTGAATCAGGATGTCAGTTCCAGATAGTGTAGCTGCACATCAGTCGTTTGATCTTACACCAGGTGACGACTATTGTCATTCCCTTTCTACAGTTGTGTATCATTGGTGATCAGCTTGCCGCGGACCGTAAGGTATGTTTTGAAATTCTGGACACTGTTCCATGTTGGAGCCTATTTTTTGACAAAAGAGAAAATAGATCCATCCTATATTTCGGCTTCCAATTCTAATGCTCGATTATGATCTCTGATTGCCCTCTCGATTTCTCCTAATCTAGAATAGGCATTGGCACGATACTTATAAGCCAGAGCCAAGAAGGGATTCAATTCTATAGCCCTGTCAAAATCTGCGATTGCTTTTTCAAATTGTTTTGAGCTAGCATATGCATTGCCACGGTTAACATAAGCCTCAGCAAGGCTTGGATTCAATTCTATAGCCCTGTCAAAATCTGCGATTGCTTTTTCAAATTGTTTTG
>CAZFAR010000114.1:0-7880 GCA_964516825.1 uncultured Thermococci archaeon | reverse complement strand
CACCGTTCGTTGAGTAGTGTTCGAGTTTATAAAGGTTTGTCCTATAGTTTATAGGTGGAAAGTCTATAGGAAGGTGCCAATCAATGTGAGATAAAGAATTAGCAAAGAAGCAACCATTGAGCATTTGCATTTTTCAACCCGACAACTACAAAAGGATCTCCCCAGCTTTTTACACCAATATCCAGAACTGCGTACCCTTCAGGAATCTGAAGAAGAAGTTTTCTCATCTCTCCATCATTTTCCCGATATAAAGTGGTCAATTTTTCCCATTCACCATTGATAAACATGTTAAAATCCACATTTCCCTCCCCAGTATCCAGATAGCTAATTTCAATTGCTCCCATCGTGTTAATCAGGTAGAGATGCCCCTGATCCATCAGTTCTAAACCTTCAGAAGTTCTCACCCATTTCCCTACTAAAGCATTGCCACCAAACGGAATACTGTCTCGAAATGCAGTGGATACGGACGCTGTCATAATCAAAGGATCTTCTGCAGAGATTTCTATCTTATTGACGTGAGGAGGAATTCTGAATGCTACATGAACCCTTTTCTTTGTGTCAATCCTGGGCACTACTCCCAGAATATACTCCTCTGTCTTCACTTCAAAGTTACCCCATCCAATATCCTCAAAATATATGTCCAGTATCCTCTCTATTGGAAAGCTCACATCACCAATGGAAACATCCAATACAATAGATTCATCAACTGTAATAGCACGAAAATCACGCAGAACAAAAGTATTGCTGTACTCAAAATGGGGAGCTACCCTGAAAATGTAGGTGTACCCCTTATTAAACATCAAATAGTAGTTAGGACTCTCCTCCAATACAAAAGGATTCCACAATGAATTCCTCCATTTAGCCTCATCAAGAACGTAGCTTGACAGGAAAATGTACGTCACATCCATTTCCTTCAAGAATGTATATGCCTCTTCTGAATCAGGAAGAGCTGCAATAACAAAACTCTTCCTCTCATTCTCAGGAATATTCAAAACCCTTGTGTAATGCTCCAGAGAAAATACATACGGAAAAACTACCCTCCTCCTCGCCAGCGAGGGAATCCATGCAGAACCTGTAGCAGTCCACCACTCGTTCAGGATGACAGCATCTTCATCCGTTGTCAGAAGATAGATCATTCCTTCCTGATCTGCGGCAAAAAAGGGGGATGTGGTAGGAAACAATTCACCTCTGTCCGCCTTTGGTGCTGTAGCCACGGGGAGACTTCCTGAAATTAGGAGAATTCCGCACAGGAGTACGACCCCAATCCTGGAGAACTTCCACATCTGCACAAGGAAAAAAGCTCCTAATACAGAAAAGGGGAGGAATAACTGATCTACCATTCTGGTGGCAAAGAAGAGATACCACAAAGGAAATTGAATGCGCAGAACTGTATTGACGGCCAAAAAGAGGAAGATGCCTATCCATGACAGAAAGAGTACCCTGTGCTTTTCGAGGAGGAAGAATCCTGGAACACTGACCAGAATGATCCAGATTCCAATCTGGTGAGGAATCATCTGCGGAGTCAGCCTTAAGGGATCAAACCACAAAGAGAGGAACTGTCCGATTTCGTACTGGTCATATCCCGGGGAAATACGCACAAGAAATGGTGAACTCAATACTATTGATGAAAAGAGGATTGCAGTATACTTCAGATTTCTGTATGAACCTGGCTTTCTTGTGAGAACTGTTCCTAAAAATATCAGTACAGGTATTAAAATCAGAAAGAAGGTTAAATGAGTTTCTACACCTGCTGCCAGAATCAATGACAAAAGGATCAAGTTAAAACGTACATTTTCAAGGTCAGCAATGATTCCGATGGCTGCACAGGCAAACACGTAGGCGAGCAGATTGCCGTACGTACTCAGAATTAGACTGTTCAAAGGGGGCAAAGTAGCAAAGACAGATAATGTACCCGCCAGGAGCCCACATTCTAGAGAAAACAACTTCTTGGTACACCAGTACACGGATAAACAGAGGAAAACAGAAACAAGAGAGGCAAAATCGAATATGAAGTCATTTAAGCCAGAAAAGATCTGAAGCTGTGCAGTGAGAATGTGAAACCCCAAGGGGTACATAGCCTGGGGAATTTCTGGGTAAAGAGTGTAGGTTTGGGGAACTTTTTGAATTTCTACAATGTCATTCAATGCCAGAATGTGGAAGTTTGCATCTTCACCAGGGACCAGATTAAAAGTGAAGCAACCAAAGAGTACTGCAGGCACAAAAATGAGAAATGCTCTCCTGTTTATTTCAGGCTTCCAGGTCCCTTTGAGATCAAAAAGAATAGAAAGAACTAAACCAGGGAGGAATAGACTCAATGAAAAGAAATGGAATGCTACTGAGAGGATATATGCGTAGACGATTTGAAAGGCAAATCCTGTCACCATTGAGAGTATTAAATGATCTACCAGATCTTTCTGAGGGAATAGAAATACGACGATTACAAACCCAGGTATGCAGAACAAAAGGAAGATTGTAATCAACTTGATTTCAGGAGGAGCAAGAGTACATACCAGTATACTGCAGATAGTCACAAGAGTTAGGAAAGGTTTCATTACTATGAGAACGTTTCTCCCTATTTAAGAATTACCTGTCTATGTGATCATGAATTGTTAGAGTACTATTCCGCACATGTTACACGTGTAACAGCATCCTAGACAATTTGTCGAAATACTGCAAATATGTGCCTATTCAGAGATTCTATCTTCACTGCACCCAGTCCTAGAAACTTCTTCTTTAATGTGGTCGCATTATAATTCCACTGCATTCGATTTTCAAAGGAATTGATGCCATCTGCATCTCCGATCACCTGATCGTACAGGGAACCCAATGATCTGGGAAGCTTTCTCCTGTAGCAGGGCTCCACTGCAATGACATTTGCTCTCTTTACAGCTTCTTTGAGGAGCAATTCATCTCTGGGGACTACATGATGGAGAATGTCACAAAGAACGATGTAATCACATTCTGGGTATTCTGAAAACTGAAAGATATCTTTCTTGTATACTTCGATATCTCTTTTCTGGCAGTATTTGACAAAGGAATCGTTCAGGTCCCATCCAGTATACTCGCATGAATCTAGATAATCATAGAGGAATGCTGTACCGCATCCTAAGTCGAGCACTTTTTTCTCGCTGCCGATTTCTTGTGCTATCCTTGAATATCTGAATGAGAGAATTCTCTTGTGCAGGATTTTCATGCCAATTTCATACAGTTTTGGAAACTTGTACGGGAGGGAGCTCATAGTTGTGATTGATTGCTCTGGATATATGTTTTGTTGCTGATGCTTCCTGAGTGGATTTAAAGCTGCAAGTGCACCCTTGCAGAAATGTGGGATCATTGTGGAAAAAACCTGGGAAATATCATATTAATGTATTATTATGGGCAAAAGAACTATTAATGCCAATAAAGAGATCGCTAGAACTATAAAGAACAGAATAAGGTAAATATTTCCCCTCATAAAATAGCGTTGGGCGTCATTTCTTCGAGAATAGTCAAAAATAGTAGAAATTGATTGTACAATCACAAAAAAAGCAAATGACCAAAAAGAGCTTGGAATTTCTAGTGTTGGTTTCGGCTTACCAAAAACTCGCAGATATTCGAAGAGTTGGTAGAGACTGTACTGCTCTGGATGCATGTACATCTCATAGAGCCAATAGGAACTTAATGCAGACAAGAGAACAAGGAAAATCATCAGAAGGTAATGAAAAGTGCTGATCCCAATTTTATCTATTCCTAGGCGAATCTTTATCTTATGACTCTGTATTCCTTGGTTCTCGTTGCAGGGAGTCTTGAGCTTTTTGTCGGAATTGCTGAAATATAGGGCCATAAGGTTATAGTCAATCTTTGCAGGAACGTTTATCGAAGGCTTTTCTGCCGATTTTTCTGCTGATTCTTCCGATGGCTTCTTTCCCTGTTTCACATTTATTTTCAGTAAGCTCAACAGTCTGATGCATCTTTGAGATGAGCAGTCATGAAAAATATCAAAATATTTCGGATTGAGTCTCTTTTCTTCACCCTTTCTTTTCCCCTCCAAGAGGAGAGCGTCTTTGCGAAACCTCAGTTCATGTCTCCAATAGAAATCTGTTATGAACTTGATACCTTCAGGAGGCTTAATCATGTAGTGAAGGGTTGAAATATCTTGTCCCGGCAGGAGGGGGCATATGTCAATGAGAAGGTTGATCTCTTCACTCAACCTAAAATGATCTTTCTTGCTGGGTCGAAGCCTGTTCGCTTCCAAAGTCAGAGTACTGTAACCTTCTCTCGGTATCGGATTTCTCAACAAGATCAATTGGAGAAAATGCCCATCAAAGTGGCAAATGAAATCCTGCATTTGCTGAGAGCAGATGTTTCTGATCCTGTAATCCCCAAGATTTTTCCGTATTGCTACATATTTAACAGGTACGCCTTCAGTCAATTTTTTATCCAAATAGTGCGCCATATTCTCTGTTTCCTCTTTTTCTTCTGTTTCTCCTGTCTTTCCTGTTTTCTTTTTTTTCCCTGTTTCTTCTATTTTTCCTGTTCTCTTTCCCATACTTTCGCGAATGTAGTCTGCCACGTGGCCCTCGAATTTCTGATCTAGGATTTTCTCATCTGAAACATCATCTTGATCCAAATACTCTTCATTGTTTGTAAACTGATAGCGGAGTACCTTTTTTATGTCTGAATGTTTTTCCTCAGGGACGGACGATTCTAAGTTGCTGATCATCTTGTAGAACATGTACTTGATGAGAAGGTCATTGTTCTCAGAGGAGAATACTCGAATCCCTTCAGTTCCCCTTCCATCATAGGATTTGAAATCAATAAGAACCCCTTCTTCATAGAACTCTCCGGGCACAATGAAACACTCCTCAGATCCCGGATTTTGAAAGAGTATCTGTGTTTTCCACACATAGTACAAGGGTGTCTCAAACTCATAAGATCGGACTATTCGTTTGACAAAAAGTTTACTTAACGCTATAACTGCTTCTGATGTATCCAGGCCTTTTAAGTTGTCTACATTTCCCATTTTTCCCTCCTTTGTACCTTTTCCACATTCTTGAGTTTTTCTCCTTTCAGTGAATATACAAAGCTATGTCTTCTTGATATGCAGGTATATAAGCTTTTCGCAAGAATAGAGTTTGTATAACAGATTTCTTTCAATTGACATCAAGAATAGTGAAAAAAGAAGACAGATGTTACACGTGTAACAATCACACAAAGGCTATGAGACAAACACTGATAGCTTACAACGTGCCCATAACTATAAAAACTAAAGAAGGGATTCGATTTAATGGACGTGAAAAAGATCAAGGAGAATTTCAGACAGCTAGCTTCCAAGGAGCCAGAGAAATATTTTGGAGTAGAAACTCTTAAGAATCTAGGATTTGCAAGAAAACAATGTTCCACCTGCGGCAAGTACTTCTGGAGTGTTTCAGAACAGAATATATGCGGTGATCCTGTCTGCCAGGGTGGGTTTCAATTCATTGGGAAAGAACCCTTCAGGAAATTGACCTACATTGAAATATGGCAGGAATTCTCCCACGTTTTCCAGGGTTTAGGATACACTCCCATTCAGAGATATCCTGTAGTTGCCCGGTGGAGAGATGATACCGACTTCGTGCAAGCATCTATCTACGACTTCCAGCCCCACGTGGTATCAGGTGCAGTAGAGCCTCCCGCGAATCCACTGGTCGTACCCCAGTTCTCTCTGCGATTTGTCGATATTGAGAACGTGGGAATCACTGGAAGCCATTACACAGGATTTGTCATGATCGGCCAGCATGCTTTTGAGCGCCCCGAAAACTATGATCAGAATGTATATCTTGATCACATCTACCAGTGGCTGAAAAATGGATTGAGAATACCAAAAGAAGAAATCATTTTCCACGAGGATGGATGGGCAGGAGGAGGAAATGGTGGTGCGTGTATGGAGTTCTTCTCAAGAGGGTTAGAACTGGGAAACCAGGTCTACATGATGTACTCATTGACAGAAACAGGCTTCAGAGATTTAGATCTAAGGGTTCTGGACATGGGCATGGGCCAGGAAAGGAATGCCTGGTTTTGTTCAGGGGTTTTCACCTCCTATGAAGTAGTATTCCCCCCAGTTATGGAGAAGTTGTATATTATGACTGGAGTAAGGCCTGATCGTCACTTGCTGGAGAGATTTGCCCCCTATGCAGGATTGTTCAACATTGATGAAGTAGACAACATAGAGAAAGCATGGTACCAGACTGCCCAAAAACTGGGAGAAGATCCACAGAAATTGCGAGAAGAAATAGAAAGACAGGCAGCCCTTTACGCAGTAGCAGAGTATACAAGGGGATTGCTGGTAGCTCTGAATGATGGTGCCCTACCATCAAACATTGGAGGAGGGTACAACCTCAGGGCACTATTGCGGAGATGTTTCAACGTGATTCAGCAGAACCAATGGGACATTTCTCTTCATACAATTTTTGAAGAACATGCGCGGTACCTGAGTCCTCAATTCCCTGAATTACAGGAAAATCTGGATGATATCTTTGCAATTCTTGAAGTGGAAAAGGAAAAATACAAGAATGCACGAATAAAGGTGGAAAAGGAACTGAGAAAGGTTATTTCATCAAAAAGAATTGATCAGAAAAAACTGACAGAACTGTACGAATCCCATGGTGTGGACCCTGAGCTGCTCCAAGAAGCAGCTAGGGCTGCTGGAATAAAATTCTCCATTCCCAGATTCAGAGAGATTACCAGGGTTCAGGAGGAAGGACTAGAGCATCGACCTTCAGCATTCCCGCCCTATGAAACAGAGCTCCTCTACTACAAGGATGAGAATCTCAGAGAATTTCGAGCCACAGTAGTAGATGTTCATGACAATTTGATCGTTCTGGACAGGACTGCTTTCTATCCTGCTGGTGGTGGGCAGGAGAATGATACAGGATTCATTGGAGGTTTACCGGTTGTAGATGTCTTCAAAGAGGGAAAGACTGTCATACAAAAGATAGAAAGAGGAACATTCAGAAAGGGGGAAACAGTCACGTGCAGCATAGATTTGCAGAGGAGAGATACTTTGACCAGGCATCATACTGCAGCTCATCTCGTAAATGGAGCTTCCAGGTCAGTACTAGGAAATCATGTGTGGCAGGCAGGTTCCCACATCAGTGAAGAGTGCGGAAGACTGGATATCACGCATTATGAGACTCCATCTGAAGAAGAATTGAAAAGAATAGAGCGGATGGCAAATGAAAAAGTACTGGAAGGACTCCCTGTCGAGAAGAAGTTCGTGGACAGGAACGAGGCTGAGAAGAAATATGGATTCAGACTATATCAGGGAGGAGCTGTCCCGGGAAAGGTTCTGCGCATTCTGAATATTCCTGGATTTGATGTGGAAGCATGCGGGGGAACCCATGTAGACAATACGTACCAGATAGGGGTTATAAAGATTCTGGGCTGTGAGAAGATATCGGACGCAGTCTTGAGGCTTGAATTTGCTTCTGGATTGAAAGCACTGGAGTATATCCAGGAGGAATTTGATCTACTGCAGGAGATAGGAGACATTTTCAGGGTAGAAAAGTCGCAGGTAGTGAAAGCTGCTCAGAGATTCTTTGATGAATGGAAGATGAAATCAAAAGAGATTGATACTCTGAAGAAGGAACTGTCCCAGATGAAGAAGCTGCATCTGAAAGAGTGCTTTACGGAAAGGGAGGGTGTCCTCTTCCTGGAAGAGGCAATTGAAGGAGATAGAGACGTATTAAGAGAAACTGCATTAAGTTTGCTGAAAGATGATGCTGTCATTGTTCTCTCCAATGAAAAAGGGGATTTGGTGGTCTTTTGCGGGAAAAAGGCCATTGATATAGGATTCAAAGCCAACGAATTGATTAGAAACTACGGAAGAGGGGGAGGAACTCCTGAATTTGCCCAGGGGATAA
>CAZFAR010000113.1:0-7909 GCA_964516825.1 uncultured Thermococci archaeon | reverse complement strand
AGCTGCCGCGCATCTGCAATCATGCCTGAAATAGCTGTCCCGATGTGAGTGTCTACCTGGAAGATCTTTTCAAGGATTCAGGCTGCACCAGCTTGGAAGGAATGCGTTTATCTACTGCGAGAACGATACCTTCATTGCACTTGACACCCAGAGCTGTGGCTCCTCGTTTTACTGCTTCCTGAGCATAGTTCACCTGGTACAGAGATCCGTCAGGTGAGAAGACAGTGATAGCCATATCATATCCAATTCCTCTCGGTCTGAATGCCATTTATGACACCTCTTCGATCTCTTTTTTGGATAGTTCCTTATAACCCGCTTTGGTAATGACTGCCATGGAGATTCCATCTCCTGTGCCCAGATCTCGCTGGGTGGCTGCCTTTATGCATCTTACAGCCAGTTTCTTGAGTTCTTCCACTGAAAGATTTTCCTTGTACTGATCTTCCAGGATTCCATGGACGATCTGCATTCCCGATCCTGTAGCAATGTACTTGTCTTCATTCATTCCCCCAAAGGGATCTAAAGAGAATGCAGTGGGTTTTGTATCATACCCTCCAATGATAAACAATGCCAGATAAGGATAGACTCTGTATCCGAACAGAATCCGTGATGCTAACGTAGCCAGCGATTTAACAGATAACTCCTGATTGGATTTGATGCGGTACAGGTTCGACTCAACCCTGAGCAGGTTGACAAAATTCTGTATGTCTCCTACTGAGCCAGCTCCTGTGGCTCCCACAAAGTTAGAGATCTGGAAGACTTTCTGAGCATTCTTATGGGCTATTGCTGTCCCCATTGACGCTCTTTTATCAGCTGCCAGTACTACTCCATCCTTGCCAACTAAGGCCACAGTAGTTGTTCCTTTCGTAACATCCATATTATCACCTCATGCTTATGCATGCGCTTAACTTTACCTTAAGTTAGGTTAAGGTGTTTATAAAGCTATCGGTTGAAACCTGACCAGTCTCCAGACGCTAATGGAGTACACGTGTAACATGAAATCCAGTTCATGTCATTATGTAACAGAGGATGGCAAATGAAATCTAGAAAGACAAAAATACAGAAAATTGATGAACATGAAAATGCTCACGAAGTCATTACCAATTATTCTGCCTTCTTTTCAATTCTGAAGGTTCTTATCAGTTCTGGGGGAAACTGACCCTGCCTTATCCTTGAAATAAGATCATCCATAGTCTTACGGGCATTTTTCTCCACAGTCTCTGAGAGGAGGCCTTCTCTTGAGACCTTCTGGAACATTCTGGTGCCGAAAAGGCGGAATTGGTTCTGCGGAGTTATCCAGATTCTCAAAAACAAGTCCATGGTAGTCAAGAAGGTGAGATTCTCCTCTACAGGTGTGACCAGTTTCACCAGAAATCCAGTAGGAACAGCCTCACAGTCGAAAACCTTGTCTGTGATGTACCACTTCCCGTATTCTATGAAGCTGACTGCTGTAAATCCATTTTCAAGGACACGCATCTCATCAACGAACAGCGGTTTCGGCGCATTCTCAACAGTGTACATGCATACCATCATAGTATCAGATTGAAAGAGGATTTCCATTTCTCTTTTGTGAAGTTCTCCCCACAGATCTCTGTGACGCAGATTTATCCGCATCATATCACTCCTTTCAACTCTCTGATTTTATCCCTCAGTTGAGCAGCTCTTTCAAATTCAAGGCGTCTAGCAGCTTCCAGCATTTCCTGTTCCAGATCCTCCAGCACAAGAGGTAGCTCCTCAATAGTAACTTCTTCTTCCGCTTTTTTCTCCCGCAGCCGTTCAAATATCTTCTTTCTTATAGATTCAGGCTCGACCCCGTGGATTTCGTTGAATTCCTGCTGGATTCGCCTTCTTCTGTCTGTTTCTCTTATAGCAGTCCTCATAGAATCGGTAACATTCTCTGCATACATGATGACCTGCCCTGAAACATTTCTGGCACATCTCCCAATCGTCTGTATGAGTGAGGTTTCAGAACGCAAGAATCCTTCCTTATCTGCGTCCAGGATGGCCACCAATGACACTTCAGGAAGATCTAACCCTTCCCTCAGTAGGTTAATTCCTACCAGACAATCAAATTCACCCAGGCGCAGATCCCTGAGAATATCCATACGATCCAGTGTCTCGATTTCTGAGTGCAGGTACCTGACCCGCAATCCCATTTCAATCAAATATTCAGTCAGGTTCTCTGCCATCCTCTTTGTCAATGTGGTTACCAGCACTCTTTCTGCAGGAGCTCTTTTCTGAACCTCTGATATGAGATCATCTATCTGGTTCTCAGTAGGTTTCACGATGACTTCAGGATCTACTAATCCTGTGGGTCTGATGATCTGCTCTACCACATTGCTGCTCCTTTTAAGCTCGTAGTGAGCTGGAGTTGCAGACACGTAGATGACCTGGTTCACTTTTTCCTGAAACTCCCTGAAGTCGAGAGGCCTGTTGTCTGCAGCAGAGGGTAGCCTGAATCCATACTGGACCAGTGATTCCTTTCGCGACTTATCCTGCATGTACATTCCCCGAATCTGGGGTATGGTGACGTGAGATTCATCAATGATGAGTAGATAATCAGGAGGGAAATAATCCATTAACGTGTAAGGAGGTTCACCAGGAGCTCTTCCATCAAAATGGCGGGAGTAATTCTCAATTCCGGGGCAGTATCCTATTTCTCTGAGCATTTCCAGATCAAATCTCGTTCTCTGTTCTACTCTCTGAGCCTCCAGAAGTTTTTCTCTAGACCTGAAATATATAATCCTTTCTCTCAATTCTTCTTCAATCGTTTGAAGTGCATTCCTCATTTTCTGTTCAGGTGTCACGTAATGCTTGGCAGGGTAAACATGGTATCCAGGAGTTTCTTCTCCCGTTCTCCCTGTAACTGGGTTAAAAAAGGCGATCCTGTTCACACATCCCTTCGACAGATCGATCCGCACAGGCACATCTGCATAAGCAGGGAATACATCAGTGAAGTTCCCCCTCACTCTGAAGGTGCCTCTGGAGAAATCCACATCATTTCTCTCGTACTGGATGTCCACCAACCTCTTGAGCAGTACATCCCGCTCACAGGGCATGCCCACTTCTAGAACGATGCCCATTTCCTTGTAGTCTTTTGGGATGCCCAACCCATAAAGGCAGGAGACAGAAGCCACTACAATGACATCGTCTCTTTCCTGGAGGGAAGCTGTGGCTGCAAGCCGCATTTTCTCAATTTCCTCGTTTACTGATGTCTCCTTTCCGATGTAGGTGTCTGTCTTGGGTATGTACGCTTCAGGCTGGTAGTAATCATAGTAAGAAACAAAGTACTCTACAGCATTCTCTGGAAAAAATTCCTTGAATTCCGTATATAACTGAGCAGCCAATGTCTTGTTGTGGGAGATCACCAGCGTGGGCTTATCCACATTCTCGATGACACATGCCATGGTAAAGGTCTTCCCCGATCCTGTCACTCCCAGGAGGGTCTGCTCTTTCAGCCCAGATAGAATGCCCTCAGTTAACTCGTCTATTGCTTTGGGCTGGTCCCCTGCAGGGGCAAAATCAGAATGAAGAATAAAGGGCATACTCCACTGTACAGATGGTCATATAAAAAGGTTCTCTATAGTGGTTTTGTCCTGATCTGATTACAGTGAAGAATTCAATTACTTCTCGTTTCACAAATTCCAGTAGGCAGAAATGTACGTGAAAAAATGATTTGCTCTCTTCTTGTTAAGAGGAAATCTCTCTGGCAAGGTCAGAATCGCTCGTTCTGATCATCAAGGCCTTCTCTGAAGAGTCCTCCTTTGCATGGAATCATTCTCTCCTTTCTCAAATACTCTCTCTTCTATAATGTTTCACCCTTAGCATGAACTGTGCTCAATGGCATCAGTGGGGCAGGCTTCTACGCAGGCACAGCACTCAATACACTCATCTATGTTTGGAGCAGTGGATTTTCCGTCAACAACCTCATAGACCTCTACAGGGCAGACTTCCACACACTCACCATCTCCGTTGCACAGTTCGTAGTCTATCTTGATGGTGCATCCAACTTCTTCACTTTCCCAGGTCTTGATATTGGCCATTATTAACACCTCCGAGCCTTTCACCTATCTACCCTATATAAATTTTTTGGCTCGTTTCTCAGTTGTGTGAGGATTTCTGCAGGATTCTTGCTTATCTTTACATTTGTAAAAAGATCAAATCATAGATAACTTTCTAGTGCTTTGGTGTGCAAACAGGCCTGATATTATAGTGTATACCCAAATGACAATCACTTGTCCAGGTATTTCATGTAGAGTTCATCTACCATTACCATATCAAAACTGCAAAAATTGTTACACGTGTAACAAGTGAGTCATTCCAATTTACTCATTCTTGAGTAACTACCCAAATACTTATAAAGAGAAATTTCAAGTCAAAATGGTGATCCAATGAATGTTGCAGATATACTAACATGGATTGCAGAAGTTGCAGTATTCATAGTCTTTGGATTAGTCTTGAGAAAATATGTGAGCAAAAAGAAGATTACAGTAAAGCAGATTGCATTCGTTGGCGTTATGTCAGCCATGGGGACTGCTCTAGCTGTGGTTTCCTTTGTACCTATCGGCCCAAACATTCACATAGATCTGTCACACATCGGTACCTTCATTGTCGCCATCGCATTGGGACCCTTCTATGGGATGATCGCTGGAGCATTGGTTGGTATCTACCCCATGATTGTTTTCGGCAATCCCCTGCTTCCGCCAGGGAAAGCCTTGACTGGAGTCATCATAGGATATCTGGCTGCAAGGCTGCGAATAGTAGGTAGTGGAGAAAAAAAGCGAAGACTCCCGATGATCGTCCCTGTGGTCTGTGCGGGATGGATAGCTGAGGCAGTGTTCATAGTGGTGACGATGGGAATTCTGGGAATTCCGGTTCTGCTGCCAATGCCTGTGATAGAGGGTATCCTAGTAAAAGGGACTGGTGAAATCATTCTGCTCGGCATCCTGTGTGAATTTCTGTTTGCCAGCAAGGCGTTGAGACATAGACTAGCATCTTTTGCATTCGACGAAAAGATAGTGTCTGAGGATAAGACTATGGATTTAAGATGAAATATCTGGCCTCGAGTACGGAAGAGTGTTTGATTCAGCAATCTCTTTTTTCTCTCTTTATCAATCGGGCAAAATTAATAAATCGGGCAAAGTTAATAAATGAAAAGGATATGAAATCTTAGATACGGAGAATTGATCAAACTCCCAATTATTCCTGAGAAGGTGAATTCCATTTATTCTGGATGTGATGATTTCCAAGCTTTCTACATGATGTACAGATACCCAAGACTTTCATAGAGAGTAGTGGATTGACCTCTTTATATAGGTGAGCACTTGGAATACCCTCTCTTGGTCTAATTTGAAATGAACTGAAATAAAGAGAGACATAACTGCGAACGGAAATTCTTATAAAGTCGAGATTGTAAATTTGATCATGGCAAAAGAAACCAATATGAAAATTGAGGTAAATGACTTCGGACCCATTAGAAATGGCGCAATAGAGTTGAAGCCGCTAACAGTCCTCATAGGACCTAACAATTCTGGCAAATCATATGTATCAACATTAATACATTCTTTATACAATTCCTTCTATCGGCTTTGGTTTCACTCTCTATTCACCTATATGAAATACGGAATAGATACGAAATTGATAGAAATAAAGAGTTCTGAAATTCCAGATATTACGAAGAAGCTCATCAGAGTTATCGAGAATCAAATGGTTGAAGAAATCAAGAATGGACTTGAGAGCTCCTACTCCTGTAGAGTCAGTAATCTTGTTAGGATACATAACAGGAATTTCAGAATAAAGTTGAATCAGAACCAAAGCGAATTTATCATTGAAAATTCAGACAACGACGTGAAAATAATAGAATATCCCGAAATAGGTGATTATCATAGAATTATTAGAGAATTGATACCCTACACTAGTACTGGGGACGACAGACAGAATAGTATCAAATTCAGAGGCGGAACTCTTCTGGATATTCTGTTGAAGGAGATATTCAAAGGATTCTCTGCACCAGTGCATTACCTTCCTGCGGCAAGATCTGGAATACTTCAGGTATACAAGGCCCTGGTAGATGAAGCAGTGAGAAACATATCACACATAGGATTAGAACAGCGTGATACGCTCAGAATTTCAGGAGTTGTGTCAGATTTCGTTTCCACTATCATAAGAATGTCTTCAGAAGAAGGTCCCTTTTACAAATTAGCCTGTGAACTTGAGGAAGAAATCATAGATGGAACTATAGTAATGAAGAATCTAGAGAAGTACAGATATCCTGACATAGAATACGAATATAAGGGATCCTCAATCCCGCTGCACAGGGCATCTTCAACTGTATCAGAACTTGCTCCTTTGATTTTATTTCTGAAATTTGTGATAATCCCAGGTGATACCTTGATAATTGAAGAGCCAGAAGCCCATCTTCATCCGCAAAATCAGAGCATACTGGCAAAATACTTGGCTAGATTGATCAGAAAAAATGTAAATCTAATCATAACAACCCACAGTGAGTTCCTCTTGGAAAAACTCAGTAATTTCATTATGTTAAGTACTGTTGATAGAGAGAAGAGGACTGAGAAATATGGGTATCCAGAAGAAGACTATCTGTTGCCTGAAGAAGTATCTGTTCATGTGTTCAGCCTCGATAAAGAAGAAGGGACCATAATTGAGAAAGTCAGGATAACAAGAGAAGAGGGTGTACCACAGGAAGAGTTCTTGAGAGTTCATGAATCTCTATACGATGAAACATATAGGCTTTACATGGATATTGAAAAGTAAGGGGATATCATGCCCTCAACCCTTGAATCTCTTCGACAGTATGTGGAAAATACGTTTCCTGAATCCATTGTAGCCAGTTGCAGAGAGGAATCCTGCTCTCTCAATTTGGAAGGAATACCGCACCGAATCATAATAAAAGGAGAAAAAGCCTGCAACAGTAAAATATGTGATTGTATCGTATTCGTTGAAACTGATGAAAGTATCAGATTGTGCACAGTTGAATTAAAGAGCAAGAGGCTTCATCCAAGAGATATTCCTGAAAAACTCAGCAATTGTGCTCGCATTGCTTTTGATGTCTTTGAAAAATGTGACATAGAAACTCCAACTCCTTTATTTCTTGTTTTACATAAGGCCACAAAATCTTCAGAACACCAGGTACTGTCCAGAAAGAGAGTCCATTTTAGCGGGAGAAACTATCATATTGGTGTCATGAGATGTGGTAGTTCTCTTTCTAAACTGTTGAAGGGACTAGAATAACGTCGGGATACTCCAACCCACAAGGCAAAATGTTACACGTGTAACAAATTTGACGATCGACAATCTGCCAATGCATATAACAGGGGGAGGCAATTCAGCATTCTGCAACTAATGAGAAAAACATGCCCAAAAAGCAGAAGGAATTTAAAGTGCAATAACCTAATAGCTTGTGAGGTGATCTATGTGAAAGAATTGAAAGGCTGGCCCTTTGAACTCCTTGAAGATGAAATAGAACCATTAGGAGAGGGACCAGGTGCAGGGTCTGGCATGCCCTGCTAAGGTTGAAAACGTTCATGACTCCAAACTGGGGAAGATACACGCAAACCGTGTATTATCCCTCTTTTTTCAAGCCCCAAGATACTGTCAATCTCAAGGTCTTTTTCAAAGAAGAGATTCAGAAGCAATGTATCATCAATTTTGTAGGCATAAGTAGATCTATCAACCTTTTTCAATTCTTCAATAAATCCTACTTCATAATCTGTCTTGAATGAAACAAGATATTGCGTATAGTTCTTGTAACCTAAGGGAAAAAAGGGAATCCAGATTATGCAGTCTTGAAGTATTCTATAGTAACAATTCAGAACTGTCTTATGGGATACACCAAGTTCTTTTCCAAGTCTGACACTTGAGACCAAGGGGTCTCTTCTCTTCATGAAGACTT
>CAZFAR010000112.1:3776-7914 GCA_964516825.1 uncultured Thermococci archaeon | reverse complement strand
GTTTACCATCACACAGCGACCAGAGCAAAGCTCCCATCTCATTAGTTTTCTTCATTTCCCCCCCCTTCCAGGGAAGGAGAAAAATCCTGGGTTTCTCCTCTTCCACACACTAGATACGGCGAAAATCTTGGAGTTCCTAATCTGTGTTCTGCAATGTATGAGAGTGTTTCTGCAATAGTATGCTGGTTACCACGAGTGAGTGTGATGTTGATATCAACAGGAACACGATACTGGGTTAACAATGAAAGACTTTTGATGACAAGTTCCCAGGTTTTACAGCCTCTCAGAGCATCATGAATACAAGGATCAATTGAGTCCAGACTTACTGTGACACGATTAACCTGACGCGTAATGGTTTCTACATTATCTTCTGTGATGAGGGTTCCATTCGTAATTAGACCCTGTTTCCTTTTCAATCCCATTTTCTATCAGTGCTTCTATCTCTTTGTATTCTGTCTCATGTATGCGAGCCCACGTGCACGTAAGACTGTTCAGCAGCAACACTTCTTCGCCGCAGCGAAACCGATTCACTTCTTCAGGAAATGTAAAAGAGAGCATAGTACCACTAAATTGTGTCAATCATGCGATTCATAGCCCGGATAGCTCCCCATAAGAGTCCGAAAGTCATCACCAGCAATATGGCAAAATCTGTGCAGAACATGCCCTGATCTAACAGTAATACCTGTCTCACCAGATTTACAGAATAGGTTACAGGGTTGACCAGAGAGATGACCCGAATGAACAATGGCATCCTTTCGAGAGAATAGAATGCACTGCTTCCGAAAATCATTACAGAATAAACAATAGAGAAAACAATACCAAATGTTTGCATAGAATCAATAACGCTTGAGAGTATGATGAAGAAGCAGCCCAAACATATAGATGCTGTAAGGGTTATTAATACTGCCTGAGCAATCTGGGTCAGCGTCAACCCCATATCATAGATTAGGATGCCGCCTGCAAAGAGAGCTAGTGCCTGAAGCAATGCAATGCCCGAAACAAAGGTAATCTTCCCAGTAAGGTAGGCTGCTCGTCGTACTGGACAGGAAAATATCTCAAATAACATGTGCGACAGCTTTTCGTTGAAGATGGATTGCGCTTCTGAGGAAGAACTGGCAAATACAGTAATAATCAAAATTGATGGCAAGAAAAACTGGATGTATGACATTTCTATTCCTCTATAGAGTACTGTACCCAGAAAAGATCCCATGGCGGCAGCAAACAGAAATAGGTAGATCAGTGGTGTTAGCAGCGACAGCAGAATTGAATACCTGGATTTTGTGAACAGCCGGAATTCTCGATAGAGAATTGCAGTATAATCATTCATTGATGATCCTCCCCGTGAGTTTCAGGAACACATCTTCTAGGGTGGATTCCCGTACAGAAGCAATGCTCACCTTGATATTGGTCTCGGACAACTGTGTAACAATCTCTGATAAGGTCATGCCCACATATGTCATGTCGATCATTAATTGATTGCCCACCACAACTGCCCCAGGAATAGCCTGAGCAGCTGCGTCATTATCTGATGTATTGGCCAGCATCACTTGTTTTCCGATTTGAGCTTTCAGGCTCTGTGGCGTATCGATGGCAACAATTTTTCCTTGATTGAGAACTGCTACCCGGTCACATACTGCGTCTGCTTCTTCTACGTAATGAGTGGTTAGAATGACTGTCATATCAGATCTTTTCTGCTCTTGAATGAGCAGGTTCCAGAAATCTTTCCTGCTCCCAGGATCTAGACCAGCAGTGGGTTCATCGAGGAAAAGAAGGCGTGGATTGTGGATGAGAGCACGGGCAATCTGCACTTTTCGTGTTTCCCCACCAGAGAGGAATTCCATGTTGCGATTGCACCTATCATTCATGTCGAAGAGGTTGAGCAGCTCCTCTGCTCGTCTCGTACTCTCCTTTAAAGAGAGACCATGAAGTACTCCGTAGATTCTCACATTCTCAAAAGCAGATAGGAAGAGATCGATTGTTTGTCTTTGATGAACCACCCCAATGTACTGCTTAGCCTCAAGCAGCCCCCTTGCACTATTCTGACCTAGGACTGAAATAGAGCCATTATCTGGAGTTAGCAATTGGAGAATGCATTTAATCAGTGTAGTTTTTCCTGCACCGTTGGGACCTAGAATTCCGAAGATTTCTCCCTTTGGAACGACAAAAGAGACGCCCTGCAGGGCCTTTACGGTTCCGTATGACTTGACCACATTGTTGACAGTAACAGCTGCATCTGCATCCATATGAATCCTCCGAAAAGGAAAAAAGAGGGATTATGATGAACCTGCTCCACCGCCAGCTCCCTTGCTGCATGCGCAGGTGCAGCCGAGTTCGGCTTCAAAACTGAAATCTGATAGTACAGGAATTTGATATTTCATGGTTCTCACCATGTTTTTCTCCCCGAATGCACATATAAATGTTTGGGTTTATAGTCTATAGGTTCTTTTTCAGAGGATATATTATGATTACATTAGACTTCACAGATCTTTATCCCGGATAACTCCCGCAAAAGCTGCTGGAATCGACCTCAAAATCGAGGGCAACCCGTGGATTCTCCTTGTAAAATTTTTTTTTCAAACATCTTCTATCCTAAATTTTCCTTGAAGATGTCCCTGGATTCCCCTCTCGCACACAATTCATATATTGGAAAGCAACTACTGGAGATTGAACTTTTCCAAGAACTTCTGAGCCTTTTTTCTTGTTCCATCCCTAGAATTGTTGAGCTGTCTCTTTACAAATGATATGACCTCCTCCTTGTTTTCCATTTGGTCAAAATACGTTTCAAATGCGGAAATAGCATGACCCAGTAAAATGTTCCTGCATTCTTGAGTGAGATGTGGCTTTAACAGAAGATTCTCTACTCTCAGAAGTTCTCTGGTAATTCTCTCATTGAGATATGGTTTAGCCTTAGCTATCTTCCCTGCATTACCGACGACATTGGCCACTGTAACCATGTACTCATCATCAATAAAACTGAAATATTTGTCAAAAATGTTATCAAATTTTCTCTCTTCGTCAATTCTGGTCAGATTTGCAACAATGATTAGTGCATTCCACAGCAGTATTCGTTTATCGCTATCCAGAAGGATTATGAAGAAATCCATTTCTGGATATAATTTCTCTGGTTTCTCCCCGCTGAGAAGGTTTAAAACTTTCGCGCAGGGATATCTGACGTGTGCCTTTGATGAAGATATTCCTCTGCATATCTCAGAAATCAGATCAAAGTCTTTTTCTACCTGTTTATAAAGCTCATCTGCTGTTATTTCCTTTTTCTCAAGCTTCTCCAATACGTCTCTTTCCATGTGATCACTTCATTAGTTGTGAAATCAGTCTATTTATGTATTTCTATCTCACTGGTATATTTCAGTCAGAAGAGTGTGACAGCAAGTCATAATGACATAATGACCGAATCTTTAAATATGCAGCCCCTCCCTTTTCCCCATGGAAGAATATGTGAGAGCCCAAATTGAGAGATTGAAAAGGAGAATAGTAGAAGATTACGAACCTGAGAAAATAATTTTATTTGGTTCTCTAGCAAGGGGAGATTATCATGAGCTTTCAGATATTGATATGATCATAATCAAAAGAACAAGGAAGAGATTCCTGGATAGGATTGGAGATGTTCTCTTGTTGAACGATACAGACATGCATCTGGAGTGCTTCGTCTACACACCTGAAGAGTTTTCCAAAATGATTGAGGAGGAGAATCCTTTCATAGAAGAGGCTTTGAAGAGTGGAGTCGTTCTATATGAAAAGCAAGCGATTCTTCAGTCATTTGATTCTTTAGGAAGCTAACTTGTTTAATAATTATTCAAATTTCGCTATGAGAATGTTTTTCAGGAACATAAACAAAAAAAATGTACAGGATCTCCATTTCAACTCTCATCAAGGGTTTCTTTCCAATAGTATAAATTCTGTTAATCGAAATGTTTAAGTGTTCCTGCGAAAAAGAGTGACGAGGTGATATCACGAAAAATACACTCCTGTATGCAATAATAGTGGGTCTCATCATAACCTTGATCACAGGTGTCATCAATACCACACCTCACGGCCTTTTGGGTGCCACGTGGTACGGATTCCCTGCAGCATGGAGAATTGTACTCGTCACTGCCACTCCTGTAACCAATTACAAAATTGT
>CAZFAR010000112.1:0-3676 GCA_964516825.1 uncultured Thermococci archaeon | reverse complement strand
CAGCATGGAGAATTGTACTCGTCACTGCCACTCCTGTAACCAATTACAAAATTGTAAACTTCATCGGGGATTGGATCTTCTGGTTTGTAGTTGCTGCTGTCGTGATGATGCTGTGGGAAAAGATGAAGAAGTAGCCCTATTACTTGAAACCTCCTTTATTTTTCTTTTTTTATTCTTCATTCATTCTCATAAAAAATCGAAGAAATAATATACCTCGCAATTTATATCCCCCATTGTTACACGTGTAACATCAAGTTCCTACTCAAGAAGCGCTTTCACATCTAAGTGGCGAGAAACCCTTTTCCTGATCAGTTCAAGCTTCTCATGATCATCCGGCCTAATCTCAGGTCTGATTTCTTCTATCCTCTTTGCCGCAGCATAAGTATGTCCTTCGACCAGTAAGATGGGTATTTCTAGTTCTACTGCCTTCCTGATCACTGGGGGTGATGGTCTCACCCCTCCGGTAGCTACAATACAGGACGTGGAGGTCTCCATGGCTGCCAGCATGATCTCAGACCTATCCCCACCTGTTATGACCACTTTATCTGCATATCGTCTGAAATACGTCAGAGCAGAATCAAAGGCCATGGCACCGATCAGGATATTGTCTACCCTCTTTTCCATCCCTTCTTCGCACACCACCTCAGCATTCAGGTGGGTATACACATCTTTTGCAGTGAAGGTGCGCAAGACTTTGTAAGAAGGCACAGTCCCCAGAACGGGAAGACCCACCTTCTCCAGTGAGGGGACAGTAAAGGATTCTGTTTCTTTGAGCTCTGCATAGGGGATCTTGTTGATAATCACTCCCCGAATGCGAGAGAAACAGGCCTTTCCCATGAATAACTTGTCCACTATGACTTCAGGAGAACCTCCAGAAACAATCACTGGCTCCAGATCAAGCTGTCTGGCAATTTCAGGAGCAGAAAGTTTCCTGTAAGCACCATACGACAGATTTGGCCCGCTCTCAATGATGAGTAAATCCTTTTTCTGCAGCTCTCTAAATTTTTGATCCAGATCTCCCTCTTTTGCTGTAAGCTTCTCCTCTGGCTCTTCCAATTTCAGAACTTTCCTGAACAGATTGCAGTCCTCATTCACGGTAAAGGGCTTGAAATAACCTATTCTTCCTGAAAAATTCAGTGCAAGACACAGTCCTACAGTGGTTTTCCCAGCATAGGAACTGGTGGACGTGATGAATATAGTTTTCATGGGATTTCCTCCTGCGGCTTTAAGGTGATACGGGCATCCACGACCTTACATCCTTTTCCCTTCTCCAAAATCATTAAAGGATTGATATCCATCTCTACAATATCATTGAATTCAGTAACTAATAATCCGAGCCTGTATACAGCATCTTTCAATGCTTCAATGTCTCTCTTTATTCCGTCCCTGACACCATACAATAACGGTGTCGTTCTGATTTCATGGATCATCTCATCTGCATCTCTCCTAGACAGAGGAGCTACTCTGAAGGAAACATCTTTGAGTACTTCCACGTAGATTCCCCCCAATCCAAACATGACTACAGGACCAAATTGAGGGTCTGACGACATTCCCACTATGGTTTCCACTCCTTTTTCCACCATCTCGTTCACGAGAACTCCCCTCAAATGAGCATCAGGATACCGCCTTCTCGCCTTCGTCATGATATCAGTGTAAGCTTCCTTCACTTCTCCTACTGATTTGATGTTGAGTCTGACTCCACCAGCTTCTGTCTTGTGGATGATGTCTTCTGATACTATTTTCATGACCACGGGAAATCCTATCCTTTCAGCTGCTTTCACACACTCTTCTCTAGTGCTTCCCACCTCAAAGAGAGGGACATCAAATCCAGCCAGTTCCAGGATTCGCTTGGCTTCACTTTCCACAAGTTGGAGCCTCTGCTCCCTCCTTGAAGCTTCAATGATTTCTCTCATGCATTTGATGTTCACTTCATCAATGTCCAATTTGCCAGGAGGTTTCTCATCTTTCTCACCTTCAACGAAACGAACCCATCTGTAAAAGGCACCAAGAGCATCCATAGCCCTCTCTGGTTCAGGATAGGTAGGAATACCCTTTTCATTCAAGAGGTTGATAGCATTCTGAGAACGGGAACCACCAATAATAGATACTACTACTGGCTTGCTGCAGTTGTTTTTCACTGCCTCCAGAATGTTCTGTGCCACCAAACGGGGATCTGTCAGAGGTGCCTCACAGTAGATGACCATCACTGCATGGATCTTCTCCTGTTGGAGAGCAGCTTCTAACGCAGTTTTGTAGGCCTTCTCTCCTGTCTGGCCGGTGAGATCTACAGGATTTCGCGTTGATCCAAATTCAGGAACACAGTTTCTGAATACTTCCTGCAGATACGCATAATCATCTAGAAGGTGCAGTCCATTCTCTTCTGCCTCATCAGTAGCCATAACGCCTGCCCCTCCACCATTGGTGATGATGACGACATTATTTCCCTTAGGCTTCTCCATACTGAAGATGCGTGCCCAGTCGAAAGCCTCTCTTGTCGTCTTTGCCCGCAAAATTCCAACCTGCTTGAAGGCTGATGTAAAGACCTGATCCACCCCTGCCAGGCTTCCTGTATGAGAGGCAGCAGCCTTTGCTCCTTTTTGAGATCTTCCTGACTTGATTGCGATCAGCGGCTTCTGCATGACAATTCTTTCTGCTAACTTCATGAAGCGGCGCCCATCTTTGAGACCTTCCATGTAGATGGCAACAGCTTTCGTGTTTTCGTCCTCGAGAAAGAATTCCAGCAGATCATCATCATCTACATCTGCTTTATTCCCCACACTGACAACGGAAGAGAGTCCAATCCTTTCTGCAATAGTCCAGTCCATCAGCGAAATGCCAAGAGCCCCACTCTGTGTTACAAAAGCAATCTTGCCCGGGAGTAATTCAGTAGGACCAAAGGTAGCATTCAATTTCTGGGGCGTGTAGATGACCCCAAAGACATTCGGTCCCAACAATGGCATGGAATACTTCCGGGTGATCTCCAGAAGTTTCTGTTCTCCTTTGATATTTTCAGCCTCAGAAAACCCGGATGTGATAATGACACAGGCCTTGACCTGCTTCTCTCCACACTGTTGTAGAGCGTCAGCCACATTCTGGGCAGGAATTGTGATGAGGACCAGATCCACAGGAGCGGGAATATCTTTTACAGATTTATAGGGTTTCAATCCCAGAATGGTGTCGATCTCATCTGCCCTGATGTTTACAGGATAGACCTTTCCCTGGTATCCGTAAGCAATGATGTTGTGCAGGACTTCGTAGCCAATCTTTCCTTTGTGCTGTGAAGCTCCAATGACTGCAATGGATTGCGGCGTGAAGAAGTATTCAAGATTGGCTCTCATAGTGGTGAGGTATAAAAGAGATTTAAAAATGTTTTGAATGATCACTGGGAAAAGGAAAAAAGATCCTCTGAATAAGAAAGTAATGGATTGACTTCAATTGCGATGGAATCTGATGATCAGAGAGAATTCTCCAGAATTTCCATTTCCTTCTGTATCCATAATGCAAAAATTGCTGAAGAATCTAAAAGATTGTTACACGTGTAACAATTCGAAAGTCATTGAGATCTACATGATAAATCAGTAAAAAGAAGGGGAGCACGGTGATTGACAGATTTCCCAAGTGTTTACAGACCTGTTTGAATTGCAGCCATGCAGTCATCTACGAGGAGTACTCTGAG
>CAZFAR010000111.1:0-8052 GCA_964516825.1 uncultured Thermococci archaeon | reverse complement strand
AAGTATTCTACTGCTTTCTCGTACTCTCCTCTGTCTTGGTGGATCATCCCGAGATTGTGATATGCAAGAGATTTTACCTCTGGTAGAGCACCCCACGATGCTGAAACATTCAACTGAAAAGCCAATCTCATATACCCCTGTGTAGCCAAAGTCTCTGTAACCCCGAGAGCAATCTCTGCCGCATTTTCAAACCTTTTCGCCTTCAAGAAATGATAGTGACGTTCCAGCAGTTTCTCAAAATCCTTCTCTGCCTCCATATAATATTGAATCGCCAGCTCATGAGCAGATTCTTTCTCCTCTCTTGTCATTCCGTCGACACAGTAGTCCCTCACGATGGAATGAACAGAATACAATTCATCCAGGCTTAATAACGACAATCTCAGAAGAGTTTCCACCATTTCATTGGTGGCTCCAGCCAATTCCAGAGCATTCCTTCCAAAGGGGATCCTGAAAACAGAAACCTTTTTCAGGACCTCTTTTTCATCAGGGATGAAACTGATAAGTTCATCCAGAAGCCACACGTCAATGGCCTTCCTCGCTTCTTTCATAGCCTTCAAGAGATCCTCTTTCCCCCTCATCTTGATGAGGGGAGCCAGCAGTTGATAGTACTTAGGATTTCCTCCCATCTTCCTGTAAACATACTTCATTTCTTTCCAGTCAAGCTCCACTTTCTTCTCTTTGAGGATTCGCAAGCACGACCAGAAAGAAAGATTCTCAACAGATATCTGTTCTATCTCATATTCTCTTAATCCGTATCGTGAGGTGATGATCACATTACTCTTGTGGTCACCATTCACGAAAGCATCCAGAAGGGTCTTCATTTCTGGTTTGATCTTCATTTTCTCCATAACACTCTCGAACCCATCCAGAACAAGTAGGTACTGATCTGCATTAAGACTTCTGCAAAAATATTCCAGTTTTGCTCTCACAGATACATCAGTGTTTATAACCTCCTTGAAAGAGTCATCCTTGTTGGCAGACAGAAATTCTGCAACCTCTTCAAAGAATGCCTTCAAACTGAAATCTGCAGTAATTCTCTTGGCAAATACTGCCTTATACTTATCTTTTGAACGATCTGCAAACTCTCTTGCCAGAGAACTCTTTCCAATGCCACCGATTCCTGTTAATACCACGACTCTTTTCTTCTTCTCAAAAAAGGCTTCCTCAATTTGAAGTCTGTACTTCTTCCTTCCAAAGAACATCTCAGCACGGGGAAGATCTGTCAGAAAGTCTACTCTTTCCTCTTTTTCCAAAGGTTCTGGTGTGATACCTTTCTCAAATTCAAGAACAGGACCAAATCCAGTGACATACAGAACAGGAGTAAACCAGGAGATATCATCCTCGCCATAATTCTGGTAAAGGATCATCCTCGCTTCAGAAACAGCTTTATCAACAGGGATCTTACCAAGGTTCTCGTATAAAGAGTTTACAAATGCATCAGCCACCTCCACCAATATGGAATACTGCATAGCAATGACACCAGGAAATCCTTTTTTCAAGAGAGCAAAAGGTATTCCAGAGTGAATCTCAAGAGGGACCTGGGCAGATTCGCATGCACTGAATAAAATGAGGTTCGGTCTTCTCTCTGATTCAAAGAGATCAGGAACCTTATCTGCAGGAAGCAAAAATCGATTCCTCTTGTCATCTTCTATCAGAATGTATGTTTTTCCTTTAACGGAAGAGCCATGGCCCACAAAATGGATGATGTTCCACCCTTCTCTCATTCTGTTTCGGATGCTGTCGAATCGGGTATCATCTGAGAATTCTGGGGTAACCCAGCCCTGCATTCGCAATCCTTTCAGGGGAGTACCGACTAACCGCTCAACTTCTCCTATGTCAATCTCGTAGACATCATCAGGCAGATTCAGTGGGTTAGATACAAAAACTAGTAGTTTTAATGGAGGCTTCACAGGGTCCATGGCAGCTACAGTAGCGTCAGGGATGCTCCTTGAGAAGGTGAGGTAGGCAGAATTTCCCAAGAAGATGTTTTCCTCTTCGTAATACATGATCTCCCATGGCATCTGATGAACGATGAGGCTTTCTGATTCGAGCAGTATCTGGAGGGCTTTTCCTTTCTGCACACACTGTTGAAGACATTTTCTGAAGAGTTCTTTCATTTCCTTTGTAAACAGTATATCAAGGAGCTCTTTTCCAAATTTCCGGATATATCCATTGGGAAGGGTTTTATCTACTAGGTAACTTGGTTGTAGGCTTTCTCTGAGTTCCCTCAACTTGAGGTAGTAGGTAAGATCCTGAAAATTTATGTTCAAAACGTGGTCTAAAGATCCAAGAGGACATTCTACATTCACAGCGTATTCATGTTCTTTTTCTGTAATTCTGATTCTGAACCCCTCTTTCTGAGGCGCCATGATTCTTGTTTGTAGGCATCTATTTAAGGGTTCGGTTCTCAATTACTTCAACTATTCCCTCATTCTCGTTGAGCCATCCTTCTTTCTTAAACCAGGTGACAACGCTTTGTGCAGCCTCAGGATCCTTGGGTGCTCTGCGTATGTCGCACGTTCCACAGTTCAGCCCACAAACAGCAATCATTTCTTCTTCTTTCATTGTAACTGAGTCAGACTCAACCCTTAAGAACTTGTTCAGAATTGAGAATTCTTGTGAGATGTTACACGTGTAACATGAGAAGTGAGAAGATGGTAGAGGGAGGATATCTAATTGACACGAGTATCTTTCTGGAAGTTCTTTTGGAACAGTATGAGCGATTAAGATTCAAAATCAAAGCTTATAACATCTGTATTGAAGAAACTTGTATGAACCAGAAAGCACACACCACAGGTGGCATAATACTTGCAGGAGCACTCATGATTACAGGAGAACCTCCTTTCGCAGCATCATTTGCAGCATTTGGAAGTCTCTTTAATGACCTGGACTTGAGGTGGTTTCACCGGAAACTGCTCCACAACATCTACGTGACTGGAATCTTTCTTGCACTCTCATTGAAATATCCACCATTTGCATACTGGGCACTGGGTATGTTTCTCCACAATGTCATGGATCTTATGAGCAGTTCTCCCGTTTATTTGCTGTGGCCCGTATCCCGTGAGGGAGAACATCTTGAGATTGGAGGCTGGGGAGTGGCCAACATGAGTATTCTGTCATTTCCTGTTGGAGTAGGGACAGCATTGCTGTTTTCGCTTGGGTACATGGCAGCAACTGGTCACCTCGAGGATGTCATAGTACTATTCAGGAACATTCTGGAACTCTTCTCCTGATTGCGTGTTCATCTCAAAATCTGTCTGGAACTGCTATCAGAATATATACAATTTCTTCTTGAAGACTATCTCTTCAATGACATCTCAACTGCTTCCCGCCCTGCGCGGTGAGCTGCTGCCATTACATCAGTGCGATCACGCACTGCACCCAGACGCGTTGCCCCGGGAGCAATTACTGTGGCAACGAGCTTTATCCCCAAGTAATTCATGACATCTGTGAGCATTCCCACAGTGTGACGTGCAAAGCTCGCACCTCCTCCTAATGATATGGTAAGAATGGCATATCTCCCTTCAAATGTTACCTGCTGAGCACTATACCATCGATCCAGAAATGCTTTGAACTGCGCAGTTGGTCCCCACCAGTATACTGGCGTGCCCAGAACCCATATCTGACTCTGCTCCATCTTTTCCAGCAGCTTTGGCATGTCATCCCTTTGTATGCACTCACCAGTTTTCTGACAGGTATTACAAGCCTGACAGGGCGAAATATCCAATTCATTCAGAATGACTTTCTCAGTAAAAGCACCAGCCTCCTCCGCTCCCGCCAGCACCTCATCTACCAGAGTCTCAGTGTTTCCATTACGACGTGGACTGCCGACAACTCCCAATACTCGTTTGCGAGCAGAATCATCCAGAGGAATCACCTCGACTGGAAAAATCTCCCTCTTTCACAGCATCACCTCTTGAAGTGAATGATGAATTCACAGCTTTCTGCTCCCATGATGATCGTCTGTACAGGTTCTACATCCACTGATCTTCCGAGGGCAGATTCAAAGAGCTGCTTGTACCAGCCTGCTGAGCAGTAGCAGTACGTCTTGGAGAATAATTCTTTCGTATGCTTGACCTGTTCACAGTAGCAGTGATCATATCCCCCTGTAATAGTGTTTTCGTCTTTCAGTTTGAGTCTGCCACCTCCGATTCTGTTCCTGTTCAGGTTTTCGATGAATTCCTCCATGGATTTTGATTCACTCATCAGATGCTGTGCTCGCTTCCTGTATGTTTGACCACAGCACTGCCGACCACAATTCTCCATGATTTTTCTGGTTGTCTCTTTACCAACGAGCTCCTCCAGTCGTTCGACAGCTTTTCTCAGCCATGCTGCTTTTGTAGCATAATTTGACGTTGACTCAAATTGATCTACATCATGCATGACCTGCAGGGCGATATTCTGATCAGTCTCTTTTTCAATGATCTTTGCCAGTCTTCCAATTCTCCCTGTCCTGGGAATTCCTGGTCTTCCATCCAGTTTGTCTTCTGTCATGGGTGTCATCTCAAAAACGTTTTATTCTTTATTGCGGGATCACTTTTTTTGGTGAATAAATATCTTTGCTTCAACTTTTTGACTTTTGAGTGACTCTATGAGGTCTCTTAATTCTGATTGTCAGTGATCATCCACATGTTACACGTGTATCATGTCATTCAATATTTGACTCAGGTTGGGAGATTTGTGACATAGCTCGAGGACCTTCATCATTTACAGAATTCTCAGAAACAGAAGGAAACATTTTTCAATGAATCTTTCTACATACTCTCATGTACCTGCTAGTATTAGGTTTTGCATTCCTCATTATTTTGATTGAAATCTCTTATGTCCGGCTGGGGAATAGGAAAAAGATAATTGACCAGTTTGAAAGTGATGTACGGATCTTTCTTGTCCTCATTCTCATAGCAAGCTTATATGCACTGTTCTTCAGTATATCTTTTCTATATTTGAAGTTCTTCATTGCCACCCGTGAAGTAAAATGGATACTTTTTTCTCTCTATTTCTTGGTTCCACCTTTTCTGGGAGTTCTCTTGTATAGTATTTCTCCCTTGTTATGTGGAAGGAACCTCAATCTTACTGATACCACTGCGCCAGATACTGTTTACGAGGTCAGTCGTTTCCTTGGACTGTCCACATTTCCTGAAGTGAAGTTATCTCCTTTCCAGGTCTCTCCACTAGTGTATGGAAGACGTGGCAGACATTCTACATTTGTGCTCCCCGATATGTCCTTCCTGACTGAAGAAGAGCAGAAAGCTGTCATTACCCATGAGCTCTCCCATATCCGCCAGGGCGATGTAGGATTCTTCACCTGGCTCAGCCTTCTCACCAAGGGTCTTATGTACTGGATCATCCCTTTCCCGCTCGTGGCATATTTCCAATCTGCGTATTACTACACTGGTAACCTGGAAAATGCTGCCTTCGTCGTGCTGATTCTGCTCTTTCTTGTGTCAGTCGTTCTCCTCAAGAATTCTTTACTGAGAACGAGGGAATCTATAGCAGATGCTTATGCTGTTTTCCATGGGTTTGGCACACCATTAACGAGTGCCCTGTACAAGTATGCAGCTTTGAGAACTCCACAGAGAGGAGGCCCGCAGTTCTTTCGTGAATCACCAGTCCCGAAGTCACTCCTGGGAATACATCCGCCGCTCCAAAGGAGGTTGCACGACATTGAGAAAAAGGCGTACTTCACTGAGACGATTACGAATCTTTCCTGTGAGCTTGCTCTATGGACAGGTCTGGCTTCTGCTTTTCTTTTCTATTCGCTCTTTCACGCTGTCATCAACTTTTCTGTAACTTTTGATCTCCCTCTCATGAGTGACTCTGTTTCATTCATCTTTTCAGCTATTCTGTTCTTGGCAACAGCTAACGTGGTAGCAGCGTCCTATGTTTTCCCTGTTACCAAGGAATCAGTCCTCTTTCTGGATCTTTCGGATCCAGAGTTCTTGGTACCACTCTTGAGAAACCTGGTTATTACTGCTGCAACTGCAATTATCATCTCCTACGGGTTGTCCTTTGACATGCAGTACACCCGCCCCGTTGCTGCAGCAGTCTTGGGTGGGTTCTTGCTTTTGGTTGTAGGATTCTCAGGTGCCAGACGCACTGATTTCAGTCATGGAGAACAATACCTGGTATTGGTTCCTGTTGTGTGGCTTTCTCTCCTGTGGTATCCCCTAAAAACTATCTACATGATCTTTTCACGATCACCAGATATGCTTCCATTTCTCATCTCCATGCTGAGTATTATGGTTTGTGCCCTTGGAATTATACTCATCCTCATGGAAAAAGGACAGCTGTTGATGACAAGAAAAGATAGAATTCTAATGTTTCTTGGTAAAAAATGGGAATTTCCCAGAACAAATGATTTCATATTTATTTTCTTGGTCCTGATTGTCCTGGTAGTGCCTGCAGTGATTTCTTTTGCAGTTTACGCAATATCCTGTCTGTTTGACATGATTGGAATAGTATTTCTGAACAACATTTTCATGTACAGCCTTATAGCAGTTCTCTTGATTTATGGACTGAGGAGGAGTGATATTCTTTACTTTCATAAGCTATTTTATCTTTTAGAGATCATTTTGATGGAGACAGATATTGGCAAAGAGGACACAGAGTTTATCCAGAAAGTGATTGAGACGTATCAGTCATCTGATGGGGGGTTTGATTATGCAGGTGTGGGATTTTCCAATCAGAAGGATACCTTCTATTTCGTCAAGGCTGCCAAGACTCTCGGAATTCCCTTGGATGACAAAAGAATTGCAGAATGGATTGCTTCCACTGAGAATGAGACCGGAGGATTTGCACTATTTCCAGGTGGATGTCCACGGGTGGAAGGGCTCTATTATGCTGTGCAGTCTCTCTCCTCTTTGGGATTGGCAGGAGAAATGCATCACAGGAAATGGATACTGGATTCTTTCAAGGGTGACTACTTTGATTTTGAATCTGATACAGATTCCCGTTTGATTCAGACGTGTTATGCTGTAGAATTGTTGAATTCTTCTGGGAAAAAAGAGGGAGGTTTCGAACTGGATCCTTGTAGAAAATGGATTGAGGCTCATTTCCTTCGGGATTTAACGCCAAGAGAAGCTTATTTTGGTGTTCGTGCCCTCAAGATATTAGATTCGGATATGAAGGTGGCAGAAAAGTGGGTGGATAGGAATGTGAAAGTGTTGAGTACCCGTGTAGACAAGAACCTAGAAGACATTTATTACTACGTGAAAGTCTTGCGTGAGTTGAAAAAAGTCGTTTTCTCCTTTATAGTAGAGCAGGCTGTCCGTGAACTGGCAGAAACGAGAAAAGAATACAAAGGAAGGTTTGGATAAGACTGCCACAGATTTTTCTTTGTTTCCTGTTTTGCAGACCGCATTAATGGCAGTCTTCCCAGTCATGTTACACGTGTATCATCTCTCTTTAGCTGTATGGACTCTTGATTCAAGGGAACTTCAAAGAAATCAACTGTTTCTCACAACTTGTTTATCGAAGCATGTATCCTCTCCAATCGTTTCTTACTCATATAGGGCTCGATAAACATGTGGTAGTCTTCTTCTGGAACCTTTGTCAGGTCTCCGATGCGATCTTCAAAGAAGTTCATCCGAGTCTTGAGCTTGTCGCAAGGGAAGTTCTCGCAATATCCGCAGTTTTCCACGCTCTTCCCTTTGACACAAGGTCGAACAGGGCAATTTGGATCTGCAGGTTCTTCGTCATCCAGACAACCCCGGCATCCAATCTCTTCAGGTGAGTATCTGACACCTATGTACTTGAACCAGCCATCACTCACCCGCTGCCTGTCTTGGGCACTGTGAATATTTCCGATATAGCCGGGACACAAGTCACACCTGTATCCACATCTTCCCAGCATCTCTTTCATGTTCTCGTCTCGTCCTTTTTGTATATATATGTGCCTACTAATGTAATAGTGTGGTCTCAGATTGAAATCTCTGTCCACATGCTTACGAGCTCATTGACTCTTTGAAACGCTGATTCATAAGAGAGGAGAAAGAGAGAAGTTGAGAAGAAAAGGGAGCATCCAATAAACAACTCAAGAAGCCAAAAAAAATT
>CAZFAR010000110.1:0-8074 GCA_964516825.1 uncultured Thermococci archaeon | reverse complement strand
AAAAGTGGAGCCATCAGGTTCTGGTGAAGGGCCTGGTTCCCCCTGCCCAGGTTGATGTGAGGTTCGTAGTATCTGATCGGGATCGATACGCGCAAGTCGTGTATCATCCCAATTTCTTCCAAGACATTAAACTGTTCACAAGTACCATTGTAATCATCCACAAACAGAATCAAAATGATTGTGTCATTAAACTTCCACAAATAAGAACTTCTGTCCAGCTTTTCGAGTGATTCTTTTAATCCTGTCTCGTATTTCGTTTTGAAGGTGACGAGAAGCCTGGCATAACCACTGTAGCCTCTTGGAAAAAACGCTACAAGGGATTTGCAGTATGATGCATCTTTGGTCTTGTATGGACTCAGAAACTTGTGGAACTTGAGTCTTTCAACGCCCCTCATCATAGAAATGAACAATCAATTGCTGGTCTTCTTAAAAGTAGTCACATCCGTAGTTATCAGGAGTATGATCTGCATGCTTTATGATATGAAGACAAAGAAGATGATAAGAGAGGTTCGTCAAGCTGTAGTACTGCATGATCATAAGTGACTGTATCTTTCCCTCCAAGATCGAAAAAAATCACTCAATATCAAAGTATCTAGAGAGAATTTTCTTTTCTGCCTTCCTCAAATGTTCCAGAAAGGTTGTCCTGGATAATTTCATCTGCTTCGACAGCTCTTCCAGGTTAACTTTTTTTGGAATCTCAAAATACCCCTTCTCAATAGCCAAATTCACTGCTTTCAGCTGCTGAGGTGTCAAATCCTCCAGATCAAACTGCAAATTAACATTGCCAATTCGTACGACCTTCCAGTCACAGGAAAGCTGTTTCAACACCCTTCTCAACTTATTCTTGTCTTCAAATATCAACGTGCAAATCTCCCTTCCCTTCAAAAACTTGATAGGATAGATATAGAAAGCCCCCACCTCATGGATGAGTCTGGCAAGGGGAAAATCAGAAGAGTCAACCACAATTTTCGCATATCCTGATTCCAACACTTCAAATGCTCTCACATACTCAAAAGCTGTAAACTCTTTCTGAAGCACCTTCAATTCCTCAGATGTACAATTGCTCTTCAAAAGCCCCTCAACAGTACCTTCCCCCGTGTATCCTGAGACAACCTCAAGGATCAATTCTGGATGTCTCATCGTGATCTCGCAGCCGTAATTTCCTTCAATGAACAGACTGAGCTCCACCTCGATCATGGAATGAATTCAAGATCTCTGTATTAAAACCTTTCTGGTACAGCTTTCTTTACAGCTTTCACCAAAGGAACAGCAATCAGCAACCCTGATCCTGCCTGAAAGAGGTTTCCCGGCAATTCAGCAATAGCAGCAGGAACACCATAAAGTGCCACTTCCACTACAAAATAGCCAGTTACCATGATAAGACCTCCTGCAGCAACTGCCATGATAGAATAGGGAATGCCAAAGGTCAGAAAAAGCATGTAAAATCCACCAATGACAATGAGAATGTTCAACTCCTTCATGGCTGCTCCAAGGGTCCCCGTTTCTGGATTCTGGAACATGTACAATCCTAAGAGTCCCACAGAGATTATAATGATGGAAAAGAATATGTTCACCGTTTTCTTTGACACTACAGTACCCCTTCGCGATATGTGGCCTGCCACGTATCCTTCTGTACCCTTGATGATCAGAGTGAAAGGAGCCCAACTGCCGTAGCCTCCCATGATATCTGCAATAGCAGACCCCACACCACCTGCAAAACCGCCTATCCGGGCGCCAAACAGTAATGCTGAAACAAAGACCATGGAATCACCAAGATTAATGTAGCCACTGGTAGCAGGAACAGGAATGCGTATGATAAGGGTAGCTGCACAGACTACACCTGCAAATACGGCTGAGATTATGAGCTCACGCGTATCCAGCACTTTCATTCTCTCTCTCATGGGAGTAGTGTTCCACCGTTTCTTATAACAATAGTACCTAACATGTAAGGCACATAGGGCTCTGCCCATTGAAGTGTTACACGTGTAACATCTGCTACATTATTGTCAGAAAATGAGTGAATTTTGTAGAGTATTTGGATAAAATATCGGATCGTGACCCTATTACAACCTAGGAGACAATATCCTTGATTCTATCTTCTCTCAAAGCTATTTTAATCTCTCTGGCAATCCTCCTTCCTGCACTCATAGGTTCGAAGTATTTCGCATAGGTATAGGGCGAATAGGGCACATAGAAATTGGTGCCTGCCACAATTCTGGCCGAGATCTCGAAAACCACGATCTCAGGTGTGTCTGTTACAATTGCCTCCAGACAGAAAGGACCAATCACTCCTTTTTCATGGATGCTCCGTGAAGCTTCCACAACTCTATCACCAATATCAAACACCTGTTCCAGGAGCGATTCCCGAATCACCAGTGGAATGTTGCCCACTACGACGTAGGAAGGCTCTCGATCTTGGAGTTTGTGGACAGAATCTGCTGTAGTCTCATACCTCCTGTCAATGCTCGTCAACTCCAGTTCTTTCTGCAGTGGGGAGTAGAAGTAGTGGAAGTACATTGTAACTCCATGAATCCACTCCTGTATCTGTACAGTACCTTCTACCCGTTTTTCATAATACTCCCCAGGTGAGTCAACTGTGAAGTATCCCTTCCCCCCCTTGGCTCCATGATATTTCACAATGACTCTTCTGTCAATTGCTTCAGGAGCAAAAATTTCTGGTATTCGTATACCTGCCTTTATGAACCACTCTCTCTCCAGTACCCGATCTGATTCATGTCTGAACAGGAATTTATTTCCAAAAATAGGCACAGAAAACTCATTTTCCAGAAAATCGAGATCCAGATAGGAGATATATGATCCGTGAGGAATTAGAATAACATTTTTTTCAATTAACTTTTTCTGAAACTCTTCTTTTCTGATCTCTGAAAGGCTTTCCAGATACAGAATTTTGTCTGCAACCCTGAATCGTTCATAAAATGTTCGTGATTTTTCACACAGGAGCAATGTCTTGAATCCCTCATCTTTAGCACCTGACAGAATGTTCAAGGCAGAATGTGAACCCAGTGTGGCAATAGTAACCATGCCTTACTTTTCGCTGTCCATATTTAAGCCTTTTGAAAATACATGAATGGTGAATAGCAAACATTTATAAAGCTCTCGCAAGAATGAAAGGGAGAGGTGTGAGATTGGGAAGAATTCGACCAAATTTCATCAAGAGAATTGCCAGAGAAGCGGTGAAGAAATATCGAGACAAGTTAGGTACTGATTACTATAAGAATCGGGATTTTCTGGAAACTGTCATCAGATTTTCCAACGATAGACTGAAAAACAGGGTTGCAGGATATGTTACAACATTGATGACCAGGGGGCATGGATCAGAGCTCTGAATAAATTTCCGCATACGAGTGAGCTGTCTTCTCCCAGCTCCATTTTAAAGCAGTTTCTAACCCTTTTTTCCGTATCTTTTCCCATAACTTCTGATCATGGAGAAGATTCAGAATTTTTTCGTGAAGTTCTTCCTCTGTTTCAAAAAGCAAGCCATTTTCTCCGTTTACGAGTTCTGGTATGCCTCCTGTTTTTCTTCCTATGACAGGTGTTCCACAGGCCATGGCCTCCAGAAGGGTCAATCCAAACCCTTCATTTCTGGAAGGGAGCACCACAATCCTGGATCTGTTCATGAGTTCAGGTATATCGGTTCTGAATCCCCAGAAAACGCAGGATACCCCAAGTTTTTCTGCCAGAGTTTCCAGTGTCTCCCTTTCAGGGCCATCACCAATAATCCACACTTTTTCAGAAACACCTTTCATTGCTCTCAGGAAGATGTCCACTCCCTTCACTCTGTGCAAGGCTCCCACGTATGTGACTGCTTCCCTTCTCATGGATAACGGGATAAATCGTTCATGATCCACACCTGAAGGCACGTACCTTGAATTGCTACCACCCAATTCTTTAACTGCATTTAAGGTCGCTTCACTGTTACAGCAGATACAGTCAGCAGACTGGACTACATGCTTCGAAACCACTCTTTTGAACCCCTTTGAAAAGACGAAGACATCACTCCCATGGCTTGTGACCACGAGAGGCAGCCCGGTAAGCTTCTTGAGAAAGCTTCCCACCAGTCCTGGAGGAACGAGATAGTGGGAATGCACTAGATCAATATCCTTTTTCCTGATGAGATAATACCCTGTTCTCGTCCCTGAAGCCAGAAAGGATATCCCCCTGAATCCATGGAGGACAGGTGCACCATACACGTCGTTACTGGCTTCACCGTAAGTAACTACATAGACAGTGATACCCAGCGATTCCAGTGCCCTCTTCAGATTGTACACATATGAAGCAATTCCTCCTATGTGAGGCGGGTACAATCCAATCATGAGTACATTCATTTTCTCACGTATATGAAAACAGCTACTATCCCTGCCAGTATTACGACTACCAGCAGTATGTAGTCCTTTTTCTGTTCATTCATGGCATTCTCGGAATAAATCTGGGACTGCTGTGCATATTCAATTGCATTCCCAAAATTTCCTGCATTATAGCTTTCTTCCGCGTATTCCAGGTATATTCGAGCAAAATGATTGGCTCTTCTTCCAAATAATCCTCTGTAGGATTCCACTTTTCCAGATGCTGCATTGATCTCTTTTTCTGCAGCTCCTTTCAAGGCTACACTGATCTCGTTACAGAGTTCTAGAGCAGAATCTGCTCTCTCAATTTTTCCCAGATAGGTCTTCTGCTGTTCAATTTCACGTACGTAGTACTGAGCTGCCTCAAGCTGTGATGGGAGGTACTTCTGAGCCCCCACCTCCACGGTGGATAAACACTCTTGAACAGCTTTCACTTTATTCTCCACCATTTTCCGGGCCTCTTCTTCTCCAGTTTCTACAGTTTTCTTGGCTTCATTTGCTTTCTGGAGGGAATCTGAATACCTGTAGGAATCATAAAGAGTTTTTGCTTCAGTTATCAATGTTTCAGCCCTTCCAACAGGCTCTGGGAGTATTTCATTGAGACCCCTCTCAATTGCAAGCTGGAGCAGGGATTCAGCCTCCACAATTTTCTGAGAAGCTTCATCTCTATCGGAAAGCCTTCTTGATATGCGGTCTGTATTTCCTGCCAGCCAGTCAAATACATTCATGGCAAATAGTGTATTGTCTTTTAATGAAAGATACGTGTCAAAGAGCTCTTTATCACCACAGGCAAAAATTCTCCCCTTTCCTATCTCCAGGAAAGCCATGCATGCTGGAAGATCACCCTTTTCGTGAATGGATAGCCCATCATACTTCTCAGAATACGCATTTTCAGAAGATTTCACCAGGACACCATCTGCCTCAATGGAGCATCCAGACGTGTAGACAATCGTAGTTATCCCCTGAAAGACAGGATGAGAAGGAAATGCAGTCAGAGTTATCCAAGATGTGTGCTGAAAGTAGGAATGATCATCGTATATTCTGTCTGTGTTGAAGGTGACAGAAAATGTCTGAGAGAGCTGATTCAAAACTAGTGTGGTGCCGTCTCTGTTGTTCTCCTCTGCCAGCAGCATGAGGCCTCCTCCAGATTCTACAAAAGTCTTCACTGCCTGAATCTGGCTCTCCTCATAGAGGGTTGAAGGAGTGGAGATGACAATGACTGCATATTGAGACAGATCTTTGGGCAGTTCTTTCGTTACTGTAGTGTATTCAAAAAGAAAATCTGTAACACGCATGTTCTCTGTAACCAGGATAGACCCCTGTGCAGTCATTAATAGTAAGATTAACAGACAGGCTTTCATGGAGAGACATAGGATACACTCCTTAAATAGATTGTCCAATCACCAATCACGGTCATTCCAAGGACCTGTGAGTTCAACGGATGTTACACGTGTAACATCAAAATTTGAGATAATTCATCTTGATCTCATGAATTTGGATGAAAACCTACCCTTCCAAAGTAAGTTGTTCCGCCTCTTTTTTATGAGACTCAGACAAAACTGGCTGTTTGTGTTGAGCGTTCTCATATACATAATGAACAAGATCTTTCATCTCCTGAAGAACATCTCGAAGTGTAATTGATTCATTCCTGTGCCTTATATTGGGGAAAGCCTTTGTGTAATATTCAATTGTTTTTCCCATTAAGATAGCAAAAACATCTGCTTCAGCAACTGACATTTTAGATTTGAGTGTTTTTTCGACCCACAAAACAGCATCTTCAAGAATACATTCTTTCAAATATTCCCAGTTATCACTTTCCCACTCGTTTGGTCTTTTGCGGCAGGCCAGAATACAATCATATTTGATGTTCCCTTTGCTTGAGTGAAATCCACTCTTGCCTTCTGATCTGACAACAGGGGTGGCGGAGATATAGAATCCCGCATCGAGGAGAATATTCCCAATACTTTCCCATGCCCACAACTTCTTGTGATGGAATGTGAAAATTAGAAGACCTTCGTCCTTGAGGACTCGATTGCACTCTAGAAATACCTTTCTTAATCCTCCATTGAAAAAATCAATCGTCTTGCCCATATTTTCGTTGTGCACAATCTCTTTTGGATGGCTAGAAAATTCATTGCCAAAACATGAATATGAATCCTTGAGTCCTATTCGCAGCCAAACATAAAAGAAATCTGCAAGTTCAGAATATTGTATATTGTCGAAGTAAGGGGGATCTGTAATGACAGCATCCACAGACTTGTCTGGAATGAAGGACAGATCTTCAGATGAGCCACAGCGTAGCAGGGCTGCACGATTAACCTGGGAAAGTTCATCAAGACTCTGCACAATGTTCCCCTCAATGTCTTCACTTCTATACTCGATGAAATGTTTACTCTTTCTGTACAGCCCTCCTGAAGGTCTCTTAGAGGACATTTTGGCACGCCGCACTTTTTTAAAGCATTTGACAAATGTTCCACGCCCATATTTCGTTCCCCAAACATTATTTTCTGTTGGTCTTTCAATAGGATGATAAGCATGTAATCCAAAGAAAAGAGAAATCTTGTGCCATGCTGTTTCATATTTGCAGAACATGTTATTCGCATCCAGGCAATCCGAAAAGGCAGTAAGCATCAATTCACGAATATTTGAATCAGATATCTTCCTTATCTCCTCCAGGAGATAAGACAAACATAGCAACTGCCGTTCATTGAACAACTGCCAGAAATAGGTATAACCATGGTTGACAGGGCGGGGGTCACTGCGTCCTTCTGTCGGAATTTTCTGATGAGGTATAAGCAGGCTATCTCTGCGTTCCTCAAATTCCTTTTTCGCTTTTTTCCATAGCGTGATGTCTTCTTTATCTATGCGTTTAAAGAATCTTCCACATGAATCGCAATAACCCTCCAATGCAAAAAGCTCCACATCCAATGGGCCTCTCCTATCTCTTGCCGCATCCAGGATTCGCTGTCTTGCGGAACAATCAGGACAGTAAAAGATACCTTTGCTTGATATCCCCTTGCGAGGATCGAATATGAACCCACATTCAGGGCAGCATGTCTTCGGATAATATTTTTTTGTTTCAAAGATTCTCAGGCATTCAGGACAAAAAACAACATTGATATGATCTCTCCGTGATAGTTCATAATTCGGGAATAACCTGATAATGGAATTGCAGGAAGTGCACTTCGCAACTTTCACCCAGAAGAAATACATGACTTCCGCATCATGACCTTCGGGACACTTTGTGCAATAGTATTGTTTAATAAGACTTCCAGCACTCTTTTCAAGGCTCAGAAAGGCATTATCCAGATCGTCCAAGTCAACAGATTCAACCTCTTTCTTAGTTATAAACCACGCCACAGGATTGATATCAACTCCAATGACTTTGCACCCCAACCGAAGTGCCTCAACGATGATAGTTCCACCACCCATAAATGGATCGAGTACTGTAACACCATCTAGATTTGCACCATTACAGAATTTACGCCATATAGTGAAATCTGATTCTGCACTACTGCTAAAAGCAGATATTGTTATCATTCGAAATACACTGCCCAGTCGTCTTGCCCACCACTTATGCATCCGGTAGATGGGTTTCTTCGAATTTCCTTCTGCCATGGCAACTCGATTGAGATGCTGAACTGGAAAGCTTTTTTCAATGAATTTCATATTATTACCTCATGAATTTCTTTCCAACAGATTCTTCCACA
>CAZFAR010000109.1:0-8074 GCA_964516825.1 uncultured Thermococci archaeon | reverse complement strand
CACCAATCCTTTCATATTTTTCAGGAAGATTTTTCCTGTATTCCTCGGGGAGGGAATGCAGGGATTCACAGATTCTGTCTCTGACATGAGGCTCCATAGCTTCCATAGGCAGGGGAGATAAAAATATTTTGTGAGCATTTGTTGATAATGATTTCCAGTGCTGATTCAACTAGTTTCAGAGTGCACTTGACCACTGCGAAAAGCTTATAAAATGCAACCAAAATCAAAGCTGAGGCGATCTTGTGGGACAACGATTCTTCAGCGTATAAGGATTTCCATAAAGGAAAGAAAAGCTCTTGTACTTTCGCTAGCGGAAAGGCTTGAATTCATCTCTGCACGAGCAGCAGTCTTCAGACAGGGAATCCTTTCTCTGATTCTGGCTTCAATGGGATCCCTCATAGGAGGCATATTCCTGGGCACATTTTCTGAAACACTGAACCTTCTGCCTGGATTAATAATCATGATCCCTGGAGCCATTGGCATGCGGGGAAACATTTTCGCTTCCCTCGGATCCCGAATGAGCACTGCTCTGCATGTAGGAGAAGTCTCAAGACTGGAGAGATCTCCCATAATTATGGGGAATATTGGAGCTTCCCTGTTCCTGACGCTGAGTGTCTCTTTCTGTCTGGCCATACTTTCACGGGTGACAGCCTCTATCTTTGGATTTGCCTCAATCTCTATCATTGACCTGGTGGTCATATCTGTGGTAGGAGGATTCATCTCCAGTCTGGTCATTCTGGTGTTCACCCTTCTGATTGCTGTACAGAGCTTTTCCCGGGGATGGGATCCAGACAATGTGACAGCTCCCCTGATTACGTCTATAGGAGACTTGATAACGCTGCCCTGCCTGTTTGTTGCAGTAAAGTTTCTGATGTGGAGGATACCTCTGTTCATATTGATCGTTTTGGCCTGTCTTGCATCTGGTCTCCTTCTCCTGAACAGAAAACCTGTACTGACTACCAGGATTGTTGAAGAAAGTTTTTTCGTCCTGACCATATCTGCCACCTTGAGTACAGGGTCAGGTTTGCTGATAAACTCGAAAATAGATCAGTTCCTTGTCATCAGTGGGCTCCTGATTCTGGTTCCCCCCTTCCTGGAAGGAGGAGGCGCTTTAGGAGGAATACTGAGTTCCCGACTGTCCACTTCTCTCCATTTAGGTATGATCAAGTCCACACTGAAACCGAGCAGGGAAGCTCTGGAAGATTTCACTGTAGTCCTCTTTCTAGGGATTACCCTTTTTCCTGCAATAGGAGTGCTGGCCTATCTGGCAAGTGTCGTTCTCAATCTGGAATTTGCCTCTCTGCACCTGGTGGTCTTTACATGTCTGTTTGCTGGAGTGCTGATCGCCTTTGTGGTCAGCCTTCTCTCGTACTATGCTGCCATTCTCTCTACTCGGTTTGGATTGGACCCGGACAGTACTGTGATTCCCATGATCTCTGGATTGATGGACTTTCTGGGAACTAACTCTCTCGTGTTTGCCATTGTTTTTCTAGGAATTGCCTGATCCTGGCTCTAATCTCTTCCAGATCGACTTCCTGGATTGAAGCCAGAACGTACTCAGGCTTGCCTCCACCTTTCGCTTCTGGTAATGTCTTGAGGATATCTCTGCAGTCAAAGGGCAGGAGAGGACTCTTTGCTATAATCACTTTGTTGGTAAGAGTTTCTGCAAATACGATCAAGTTCTCTCCCTCACTGGTCATTTGAGCCGCACTCTTTTGAAGGAGCTTTAAATCTGCACCCGATACATCTTCTATGTATACGGAAATACCGTGAATTCTCTCAGGGATCATTCTCTCTATTACGTTCCTGGTGAGCAGTTTAACAGATTCTGTAAGCATCTCCTGGCTTTCTTTCAGATTTCTTACTGTTGGTGTAATCTTATCCAGAGACGTCTTAAGTACAGAAGCAACTTCCATAGCCAGGGCAGACCTTTTCAGAGCTTCTTCCTTTGCCTTTTCAGCCACCTCAAATTCGATTTCGTAGTCTCCCTTTCCTACAGAGGTGATCCTGGTTACAATAATGTATTCAATTTCACGAGTGTTCTCCACGTGGTCTCCCACACAGGCTGCCCAATCAAAGTCCTCTATCACCACGACAGTTACTGTATCACCAGTGATTCTTTCCCATCTCACTCGCAAGTGGGGAAACTTTCCTTCAATCTCCTCTCTCGAACCTTCTATTTTTATGACAGGTCTTCCCTCAGAGATGATGCGATTGGCAATGTACTCTGCTCTTAGAATTGAGTTCCAGTCGAATTCCTTTTCATAATGCACCAAAAAATAGTTTCTCTTGTCAAATTCAACCTTTCTTACAGTCATTCCTTTGAAGACGGTAGATAGAGCACGAAACAGGATGTGCTCCCCTGTGTGAACCTTTTCGTTCATAGTACTACCTCTTTGGCAGAAGGATCAGCCCTCTTTCAGAAACATCCATTGCGTAAACGGCAGGCTTGTCAACCACTCCCCGGATCCACTGGATGTGGAATTCGTTCTGGCTGATCTCAAAGACTCCATCCAACAAGAACTTGAGCGAGTTCTCAATCTTCTGGTCGTTTACCCCTTTTTCCACGATGAAGAGGCCAGTCCATTCCCATTCCTTCAATCTGGAGGCCTGATTCACTGCAAATTTTATGACCTGCTCAGGATCGAAGTAAAGCATCAGCGTCGATAACGAATCAAATACTACTACTCCTGATTCTCGTTCCATTTCCTGATCTGCCTCAGACAGGGCCATGCCAAAGTCGGTTAATGAGCTTGTATCAATGGGGACAGAAAGCTGCTGGTCCAATTTCTGCCTTCGAGGGTAGCAGTCCACGAAGAGAAACTGCTTTCTTTCTTCGAATTCTGCAATATCTTTGTTGAATCTGACAAAATTCTTTCTGATATCTTCAGGTGGGGAAGTAATCGATAGGTATATGCATCCCTTGCCACTGACAAGTTCGCCATACGTGTAGTGCTGGGCCCACAACTGTTTCAAAGGTCCAGGGTCCCCAAAAAGCAGCATGTTCATGGAAGTATCGACAGGGACAGGATACTCATCTAGAAGACCTACAGAGTCCCATCCACATTGGACTGGAGGCTCGTACTCTGTAGAAGGAGGAACGAACTGTAACTGCCTTAACGCTCTCTGCAGAAGGGTCCGCGTATATGTCCTGTATTTCTGAGCATCTTGCACCCTGAAAGAGTACCCCTTGTCTCTTACGAACTCCTTGATAATTCCCTGGGCCCTCATCTCCTTTACAGCATCCATTATCTCTTCCTTGCAGCCCCGCATATCAGAAAAAGTCACTTTCATGATCCGTGGATTCAAGGGAGATAACCTAACATATGCACGAATCTGTCTCAAAGCATTCTCGAAGGGTTCATCCTTGAAAGTGAACTCAAAAAAGGTGTACAGATTTTTCGGAGCTTCAACTCCATTTTCAGAGTATGCCAGTCCTGCCTTAAGCAGAGCGTTCATTGTCCTTTTGTAGATTTCTCCAAGATGCGTGGAATTCAACAAGAATTGAATTTCAGGTTCTTCTATACTGGGGAGCATGAACTTCAATACAAAGAATACATCAGGTCTTACCAGTTCCCCGGACACTCTGCGCACCCTTTCCCTTCCCAAGTCTTCGGCCACTTCCAGCCCTTCCGGGGTGAAGACAGAATAACCACCCTTATCTGAAAGAAGACGAAAAGCAGTAAAAAGAGCAGTATCTCTTGTAGGCATGATCTTTCTTGAGTGAGTATGCTCAATATAAACTCTGAATAGTGCATTCAAGGTCTTTGCTATGTACTCGTCATTGTAACCGTAGCTTCTCAAGGTCTTCAGAAAGGTCTGCAGATTCATTGTTCCTCCTATGGTGAAAATACTTAAAAAGCTTACTTTGCAGAGAGGCTTTCTGATCAATGGTCCTCCTATTCAAGTAGCATCAACTGCAGTTATTCTTCAGAGACTTCTCTATTCATTTTTGCAAACTCTGGTAAATCCTCAAAAAGAAGAGAAAAAAGCTGCAAATTGAGTATCAGCATTCTGAGTAACCGCAGGACCGACACTTCAGGCAGCCTTCTGTCATCTCCAGCATGGCACCGCATTCAGGGCATTCAGGACACCTTCCCCATAAGCCTTCATTCAGATGATCCAGACTCAACTGCACAGAAGTTGCGCCATTGCTGATGTATCTCTGAATAGCAATCTGGATAGCATCTGCACACGATAATACTGTCTCCCCATTGTGAAATGCCACCTTCGGGCACCTGATCCCCTTCAACTGCTTCAATATGGATTCAGTCTTCACCCCTGCTCTCAGTGCAAGCGATATCAATCGTCCAATAGCTTCACTGTGAGATGAGATGCATCCTCCAGACTTTCCCATGCGGGCAAATACTTCACAGAGTCCGTACACATCTTCATTGATGGTCACGTACAGGCTGCCGCAGCCAGTGGCAACCTTTACAGTGCCGCCCACTGTAAGCTCTGGTCTCGCTCTCGGGAACTTCTCCGTTTTGCCATCCCTTTTCGTATCCCCTCTGTTGAGAACCTGGGTCTCTCTCGAACCATCCCTGTAGATGGTAACACCCTTGCAGCCCAGTCTGTATGCCAGCCTGAACACGTGAGCTACATCTTCCTCTGTGGCAGACTGCGGAAAGTTCACTGTCTTGGATACTGCGTTATCCGTGTACTTCTGAAAAGCTGCCTGCATCTTGATATGCCACTCAGGTGAGATATCGTGCGCTGTCACGAATAGCCTCTTCACATCGGGAGGAATCTCTTTCAATCCTCTGATACTTCCAGATTTTGCTATCTTTTCCATGAGTTCTGGCGTGTAAAATCCTCTTTCTCTGGCAATCTCTTCAAATAGTGGGTTGACTTCTACGAGTTCAACATCAGACAGTATATTCTTCCTCACAAAGGACACTGCAAACAGAGGCTCGATCCCTGAAGAGCAGCCTGCAACAATGCTCAGGGAACCAGTGGGAGCAATCGTCGTTCTGGCAGCATTTCTGATCTCTTCCGTGTACGTAGAGCAAGAGAAATTGGGGAAAGCTCCTCTCTCTCTGACCAGCTCCCTTGAAGCTTCAGCAGCCCCCCTGGATATGAATTCCATGACTTCTTCTGCTGTCCTGAGAGCTTCCTGCGAATCATAAGGGATACCCAGCTTTACCAGCATATCTGCAAATCCCATGACTCCCAGGCCGATTTTCCTGTTTCCCTTTGTAATTACCTCCATTTGATCAAGTGGGAAGTTGTTCTTATCGATGACATTGTCCAGAAAATGGACTGCTAGATGCACAATCCTCCCCAGGAGCTTGTAATCTATTCTTCCTCCATATACCATCTTGGATAGGTTGATGGACCCTAAATTGCAGGATTCAAAGGGAAGCAAAGGCTGTTCGCCGCAGGGATTGGTGGATTCAATTTCACCAAGCTCAGGTGTGGGATTGTCTCTGTTGACCCTGTCCAGAAAGATGATGCCAGGCTCCCCGTTTTTCCATGCCATTCTCACTATGAGGTCAAAGATCTCTCTGGCAGAAATTTCCTTGGTAACACTTCCATTCCTTGGATTGATCAATGCGAATCTTCCATCTGACTCTACCTTTTCCATGAAGCTTTCTGTGATCCCTACAGAGATATTGAAATTGTTCAGAACGTTTTCATTTTCCTTACAGGTAACAAAATCTGAAATATCGGGATGATCAACACGCAAGATTGCCATGTTTGCTCCTCTGCGGGTACCACCCTGCTTGACCGCCTCTGTGGCTGCATCGAACACCTTCATGAAAGAGACAGGGCCTGATGCAATGCCACCTGTAGAGTGTACGACGTCATGTGCAGGTCTCAATCGGGAAAAGGAGAACCCTGTGCCACCACCACTCTTGTGGATTAGAGCTGTATTCTTGATAGCCTCAAAAATTGACTCCATGGAGTCTTCCACTGGGAGGACGAAGCATGCAGATAACTGCTGAAGCTCACGTCCTGCATTCATTAATGTGGGAGAATTAGGGAGGAACTCCATATTGGTCATCATATCAAAGAATTTTTCTTCCAGTTCAGCACAATCTGCCTCTGGATCGTACAACAAGTCTGCTGATGCCACATTCTGAGCCACTCTTCTGAAGAGCTCTTCTGGGGTCTCCACCACATGACCATGTTCATCTTTCTTGAGATAGCGTTTCTCTAAGACGGTCAGAGAGTTTGGAGAGAGCTCAACTGTGTTTTGGACTTGGTCGAAGGGAGATGCTGTATCTGATTCACAGACAGTGATCATCCAACCCCTCCTCAGATATCCACATCATAGTCTTTCCTCCTCATACTTCATTGCGAATCGAAGCCACTCGTTTGTGTCATAGGGGACAAAGATTTCCTCTGAAGGAAATTACTCAAATGTATACTATACTATATTAGTTAGTGCTACTGCTACTATTTAAACTTTTCCATCAAACCGAGTATGTGATGAAAATACATGCTTTTGTATTTTTCCAGAAGAAAAAGAAAATCCACTATATTCTGCTTGAAGTATCATGACTGGACTAACGTCTGCTCCCAATTCTTAAGAAGAAGTGGTAATGCCACTGATACTCATGCACTAGTCTGGCACATGAGAGAGGATCCGTGTCTTTCGATAGTCTTACGATGTCTTTCAAAAGCTTTTCCCCTAAGGTATGCATCTTCTTCTCTTACCAAGTATCGTGCTAATAATGTGAAATATGAAGAAAGCTCTGGCAAAGCTCTTGATACTTGCTCTGTAAGCTCTGCTTGGAGAACTTCTGGAATTTCGATGAAAGCTAACGCTTTTGTGGAAGAGTTTCAGGAAGTGAGAACCCTGACGTCCAAGAGGGCTTGATCATGTGTGCATCCCCCTTGTTACATGTGTATATAACACTGCAAAATCAGCCTTTTCTTCAAACCTTCACAGAAGTCTGTTCAATGAAAGAGAACAGAAGAACCTAGGATTCCCCGCAGGGAATGCATCTTTGATTTTGCAAATGATTTCAGGACATCAAAAAGTGAAGAGGAACAACGTTTTGGCGATTAAGGCAGAATAATACATTCTAGAATTGATTGAAATCGTTTTCCGAAAATTCGGATTCTTGAGGAACATAAGAAGTGTTCAAAAATTCTTGACCTGAACCGTATTGATGAAAACCTTAAATAGATGAATATCCTTTCAAGAATTGAAAGCACAGCTCCATCTTTCCTTCCTTTTTTTAAGAAACTGCTGGCCTTAGTAACTTCTATGTTGCAAAAGATTCTGGATTGAGAAAATTATTTGCACTCCTCTATTAAATGAGACGTTCTGCTATAAATAGATTCTTACCTGTCTCAATTCATTTGAACCTCTGTCTCCCTCAAATTCTCCCATCAGCTCCCTTAGTTTCACTGCTACCTAATGAAAGCATCCAAACGTTCTAAGACTTCATCCCTGGCTTCTTTTACAATCTTTTCCATCTGTTCTTTTGGTACTTCCACATGTTCCAGCATCCGCCCTGCTACTACGTTCAATAAGGGCACATTGACGTCTGAAGAAGCTACAACACCTAACACATATGAATCGTGAAAGAAGATGAAGAATCGATCATTTCCCACGATAGAGAGCTTTCTGACATCTCCCTTCTTGTCACAGATAACCTCGATCAGGTAAGAGATACTCTTGGAAAGATACTTCACGTCCTTATCAAGCTCGACGTCTACATCGAGTACGTCTCCTTCTTTCGTGAGGAAGGCACCCTTGATTCCGCGGACGTTTTTCCGTAAGAAGCTTATGTCGGGCAACTCGATACCTCCCTAGGATATGTACTCTATTCAAGGGTGGCATATAAAAAAGTTTCGGTTTACGTGTTTGCGAAAGAATCAATTGATGCAGGCATGCTTTAATCTGTGCCATCTTGGAAAATCTGAGATACTAGGAAATGAGAATCTCAGGGTATTGAGGACTTCTTGAAAGCTGCGGCACGAAAAAGGAGCTTTGCTAAGAAAGCTGCAGGAGCTTGTGCAGCTGTAGTTGAATATAAAGGAGATCAGGGCTCTGGTCTTACTATTGTTACACGTGTAACACGTAGCCTTCTTGGCGACTTTTGCTCGAAGCCTCGCA
>CAZFAR010000108.1:0-8130 GCA_964516825.1 uncultured Thermococci archaeon | reverse complement strand
CACCCACTAAATGGAGATCTTCTCCTGTGATGTAGTCCCGTCTCCGGTTCAGCATCCAAGGGGGAAGACCATGCTCATGGGGGCTCTTGATGATTCCTTCTATCTCTTCGATTTTTTCGTCAGATAGGTTCCCCAGCTTTTCCTGAGGACTCACTCCGATAGTGTGAGCTATGCCTCGCGCCATCATGATACCAATCCCTCTGATACCAGTGAGAGCGAGTTCTACCCTTCTATCTCCCCTCAAATCTGTACCGAAGAGACGTACGATACCTTTGAATTCAGCCATAACAGCATCTCCGTACTATTTTTCTCGTTTTCAGTTTCTTTTTTGTATCTATTTATTTTCTTTTCTCTTTCTGCTTTGTTATTTCCTTTCAAAGTGCCGCGAGAGGGTATTTGAAAGCTTGTTTTCTTCCTCTCATGCAGCCAAATAGGGAATAATCTTTACCTTCTACCCTATCCCACATTTATAAACCTTTTGCCAAGTATGAGGAGAAAACCTATTTAACTGCAGTACCAAAGGTACAGAGAGTTTATATGGAACGATACAGATCTACCAACAGAATCATCTTGAGGATACTGGAGTGCATCTCCAAGAAAAGCATGACTCAATCTCGGGTTTTAAAAACCCACATCATCCAGTATGCAAATTTAAAGACACCCATGGCAGAACGATACCTGAAGATGCTCAGGAAAGCAGGATACATTACAGAGAAAGAAGGAACATGGGGTGAGAGAAAAGTAATCTTTTATGAATTGACTGATCTGGGACAGAAAAGGTATACCTGGTTCCAGAGAATAAATGCTGAATTGTATGAGGAGGAGTAAATGGAAAAGAGTGAGACCACTACTGATGTTGTATACGATCTCATCGAGTACATGGAGAACCAGAAAAACTGGATGGTTCTAATCGTGTTTGCCTGCATGATCCTGGCTCCCTGTGGGCTGCTGCTCAACATGATCTCATTGCTCCTCTATTCTGTGAGATTCAATTTCACGTTATTCTCCATAAGAGGCCTTTTCTTCTCACTGAACATACTGATCTGCTTTCTTCTGGTATATTTCGGTTTCAAGCAAGCCAATTTCTTGAGAAGATGGAACAAAAAGCTGAAGAAAATTAGAGAATTCGAAAAAGAGGTTTTCGAGGAAGTTTTAGAAGAGAAATGATATCATTTGCTTTGAATTCTAGGTCATGGCTGGAGTGTTTAGTACGCCTCTGGCAAACCTTTTTAATGCAATTCTTTTCATCCTTTTCTATGGATCCCATCATTCTCGTTCATGGTGGAGCCTGGGACATTCCGGACGAGCTGGTCAGTGCTCACAGAAGAGGAGTCAAAGAAGCAGTCATCTCTGGTATGAATGCGTTAGCCTTTTCTGCTGTGGATGCTGTCGAAGCTGCTGTTTCTTCCATGGAAGATGATCCCACATTTGATGCAGGGATAGGATCATTTCTGAATAGAGATGGAAAGGTGGAGTTGGATGCTGCCATCATAGAAGGAACCTCCATGCAGGCAGGAGCAGTAGGAGCAGTTCACAGAATCAGGAATCCCATAAAGCTGGCCAGAATAGTGATGGAGAAATGTGATACTGTCTTTTTGGTCGGTGAGGGGGCCGAAAGGTTTGCTGCAAAGCAGGGGATATTATTATGTGATAATGAGGACCTGATCATTGAAAGGGAAAAAAGGAGATGGAAAACCCTTTCGAGAGAAAAGAAACCTACAAAAGAATTCTTCTCCAAAGGAACAGTGGGTGCTGTGGCTCTCGATGGGAAGGGAGGGCTCGCAGCAGGGACATCCACCGGAGGGACGCCTTTCAAGCAGCCCGGTCGCGTTGGGGATTCACCCATCTTGGGAGCTGGTACGTATGCTACAGGAGAATGCGCTGTATCATGCACAGGCTGGGGGGAGATTATCATGAAGGCAGGAATGGCAAGAACAGTGGCAGATCTTATAGAAAATGGGGAATCTGCCCAGGATGCAGCTGAGAGATCTATTGCTGTTTTGAGGAAACGATTCTCAGGATATGGCGGGGTAATTGCTGTGACGCGAAGGGGAGATTATGGAATCGCATACAATACACCGCGAATGGCAAGAGCTGTCTATTCTGCAGGCATGTCATCACCTCTAGCAGAAATCTGATCACTCCTGTACCAGTCTCAAAAATATTACTTATCTCCTATTCTATTTCCTTTTCATCACATAACTCTCTTTCATGTTACACGTGTAACACTCTGGACCAAAAACTAGAAGCGGGCCTGTGGGGATTCGAACCCCAGACTACGAGGTATCTCCAGTTGATAAAGAGCTTCCGAAGCCTCGCGCCCTATCCTGGCTAGGCTACAGGCCCTAATTGCCAGAGGTACTTAAGGATAAAAAGGTTACGGTTTTTTCAAACGCGTTCTTTCACTGTGTTCCCTTTTCTTGGGCGCTTGGTAAGCGCGTAAACGCTTCGCCATTTCTGTCAGCCGTTTCACTCTTTCCTGGACTACAGACCCCGGCATCATCTTCCGTTCTACAATGAACCTGTTCTTCAGAATGGGATCCGGAGGGATACCTCTCCGATGTCTCAAAGAATCTGCATCAAAAACCACCTGGGAGAAATTCAAAACAGATTGAGAGGGAAGTCCTTCCCCAAATTCTGAAACTTCCTTATATATCTTCCGGAGAGCAGAAACGAGATCCTGAGGCTTGCCCGTTACTGCTGCAGAACGCCTGTCTGCCACAAACTCTTTCTCCACATACAGCCTGGAATACACGAACCGTGTGACCGGATCAAAGAGCAAAAAGGTCCGCATGACTGATGCTGCTGTCTTTATCAGTGAATCGTTGGATTTTATGTGAGCCAGTTCGTGGGCAAAGACTGCCTTTACCTCATCTGAGGTCAGATCCAGGAGACCATCAGTGATAATCAGCACAGAGTGGGCTCTTCTTCCGAGTGTGAAAGCATTGGGCACCTCATAATGGGTAATGTAGACATGAGGAGGCGGCAAGTGGAATCCTTCAGCTACCTCATTAGCCAGTCTGCATACATGGGTATCCTGAAGGGGATAGGCTTTCATTGTCTTGAGGTGAGGAGCAGTGTACACGTATTCTATGAGAGATTTTGCCAGGATTAAAGCTACTAACCCCAAAAAGAAGACACCCAGATAGAAGAATGATCCGTCCAGTTCAAGCAAGAATAGCCCTAGAGCTGTGTAAAATCCTAGTATGAACAGAATCATTGCAGACAGAGCGAAAGACCTGGTCTGAGAATCAGTGGGATGGGACTTATAGACTGTATAGAGCAGAAATAGCAGTCCAGAAAAGACGCAAAGTAAAAGAAAGGGAAGGAACAACAAAAAGATCACTCGTGCTTACTGATTTCGTCGTGCAAGGCAGACATCCCTGCTTTGCCGAACATAGATACAAACTCATCAACAAACATCTTTGCAATCTTCGGCTTGACATCTTTGATAGAATAAACGTAGCGGGTCCCACCTCTGCCAGTGTCTTCTCCCCGTGTGAGGTACCCTTTTTCATAGAGTCGCTCCAGTGTTGTAGAGACAGTAGTGTAAGCTATACTCTTGTCTTTGCGCATGTGCTTGTACACATCTCGAACTGTTCCCTGTTCGATGTCATTCATACAGGATAGGACCTCCCTCTCCAAGGGTCCTAGCATGAGCATCACCAAGCTACTATTGAGACCGTACCTATATAAATCTTGTGGTTGGAATCACATCTACTCTCTTTTGCGAGTGTGAAAAAAAGGTATTTTCAGCAAAAAAAGTAAAAAGGGAAGGATCATATGAAGAAAAAGAAAGAAATTCAGTAGAGTTCACCTTCCACATGCTCTTCCAAGCCCACCTTCTTCTTCCCCAGAAAGATAGTGATGATGTCGTACCATGCTTTCTCGTATCCTCTCTCAGAAGCAGGCCTGAAAGCTTCGTGAGATATCCTCCTGGATTCCCTCCTCTGCTCTTCAAGATTTTTCTTGGTCACTTTTTCAGATATCATCTTGGGAAAGAGGCTGTTCACCTCCTTGTTTTCCACAGAAGCTATGATTCCAGTCAAAGCTTTCTTGTATCCGCGGTCGTACTCTGTTGAATTCTTGATCTCACTGACAATTTCTGCTGCTTTCTTCGTATCTCCTTTCTTTAAGGCTTCCAGGAAGAGTTTCATCTGGATTGGGTCCATGTCTTACCCTCCAGGACTTGCTGGGCTACCTCAAGAGCTTTTTCCTGTAATTTCTGTGATACTAGGCCTTCCTTGACTCTCTGCTCCAATTTTTCAGCGTCAATTATATGTCTCTCCCCCACTTCTACCACATCGACCTCCAGGTCCATGTATCTCACCTTGTACGGGTAGAATTCCACTGGTGTGGCAATATTGTAGTACCGTCCTTTCAGATCTCCATCCTGGGAGTAGTAGTTGTGGACAAAGACCCATTCTCCTTCTTTCATCTCCGTGATCACCCTGTCTCCTCTCTCTTTTCTGATTCCTAATCCATCGTAGATCCCGTAAGTATGCATCTTGCGCTCCAGAGCCACGAAGGGGTAGCTGAATTCCTGTACAATTGCTCTTCCCAGATACAGCTTCTCTCCACTGGGTGTGACGTGCTCAAGTGATACGACATCACCTTCTCTCCAGGGGCTCAGATTCCACAAGAGTCCATCCAGCTTTTCATCTATAGGGTACTTTGGCAGAAGGGTTTCAAAGACATCCACGACCAGGGAGAACTCCTTTCCTGAAGATTTCAGCTTGTGATGGCTGTGAGCAGTGGGCAGAACGTTATTCCTGATGAAATCCAGTCTCCGCTTGCTTTCTCCACCGAAAAGCACATTCACATGCTTCTTTCCCTCTCTGAGCAATCCGATCTGAGAACTGGGGAAAACCATATTTATGTGGTGCATTTCTTCTACAAGATGCTGAACTTCCTCTTCCAGCACTTCATCATCAGAGTTCACAGCAGCTGTTCTCCAGAGGAGTCCATACCCGGGAGATATCTGAAGTCGATTTGCTATATGGTACAGCCTGCGTCTTTCATCAGAATCTTCCACCTTCCGGGAAATCTTGACTCCTTCCTGTGGGATGAGAATCGCACAATTACTGCTGTAGGAAATTCTGGCAGTGAGGATGGGTCGATTCCTGATTTCTGCTACCTGCACGAGAACATCCTTTTCTGATGTTCTTTCCTCAAGGTAGCCAAAAAACCCTCCCAGATCTATTTCACCCTTACCAAGGTTCCTTCCTTTGTAAATACCATAAAGGTCGATTCCTGAAGGAATTACAAAAATATCCACAAAATCCTCCTTCAAATTTTCCAGGAAAGTTTCCAGTACATCGCCAGCGGCTACAATAGAAATACCCTGGCGGTTGTAGGTATGTCTGATATCAATATCGGGGGGTGAGTCAAGGCTTCCAATCTCAAGTCTGTCCTGGACCAGAGGAGAAACCTGGCATATTCCATATCCCCGTCCTGCTAGAACTTTTGTCAGTGCTGTAGAATATATTCCTCGTATTCTTACTGTCACATCTTTCATGACTCTCAATTTCTGTAGGTGCCTTTAAGCTTTTCGAATGAAAGGGAATATTCACCAAGGTGTGCAACCATTGGACATGAAGGCAGTACAGTAACTGCCCCTCTTTCCAATCTCTGTAACTGTTACACGTGTAACAGGGATTTTTCTAGCTTTGTGAAGAATATTTTTCCTGTGCTCCCGGACAAGTCTTTTAATTTCCTTTTCTCAGAAGGAATGGGGGCATTCCAATGCGGAATAAGGTCAAATTTCTAACAGAAGAGGGGAAACGGAGGCTGTTGTCCCGGCATGGTATCATATATGACAAGACAACACGCAATGTTCTGAGAGTACACAACAAAAATGAAAGCTGGGGACATTTTCTGACCAAGGCTGTACTGTACAAGCTCTTCAGGGATAAGGGATACACTGTCTTATTGGAGGCAGAGACTGCTCATGGGGTCATAGATGTATGTATACTGGACCTCGAACTCGCCATTGAGGTAGTTTCCAATCCATCGCCAGAAAGGATTGCTCAGAAGAAAAGGATGTACAGTGAGTTCAGAGACGTTCTGATCGTTGCTGTTCCTGAGGTTTCCATTGATGAGTTTTCTAACTCTGTGAGAAAGCAGGTGGACATCTGGTTGTAGTTATCTTGCCCTCTTCAAGAGAAGGTAAGAAACAACTGCTAATGAGACAGCAGCCAGGAGCCTGTGATTGAAATTGGATTCTGCAATTCCCAACTGGGACATCTTCTCCATCCAGGAATAATAGGATGCTTTGGGAGTCCCATCAGTGTAAAGAAGCCCTGAAGAGTTGAACTGCTCGAGGAAAGGAGCTGCCATGGTCAATGTTCCTGGGTAGGCATCGTACACTCCAAACCAGCACGCAAATTCCATGTCTTTTCTGTACTCCTCTATCACATCAAAGAAAACCTTCACATACCTCACCTGATAGTCTGGATCAGGGCACGAAAATGCACAGGTTTCTACGACAGCGAACCGCTTTCCGCCACACAGGTTGATGCAGTCCAGAAACCCCTCATACATCTCCTGTTCTGTCAGCTGCGGTGGAGTCAGTGACTCTACAGCTATGCATGCATGATACGTGGAAATACCCACGAGATCGCAGGCAGGCAGAAACTGAGAAACGAGCTCTCTGTCTCTTTCCCCCATTCCGGTGAATCCAAAGATCACAAGAACAGGTATTTCGGGATAATTCTCTTTCATGTACTCGTACATCTGTACACAGAGGTTGAGATAGGGTGGAGTATCCTCAGGATGACTCCACAGATAGTAGTTGATTTCATTCCCAAAGCTCATATACTTGATTTCAGGGAACTTTTCCAGGAGCTTACGTGTAAACTGTTTCAACCTGGAGATGATTTCAGGATCATCGAAGTCCCTTCCCCTTAAATCTCGAGGAACATTCCTGATTTGGGTGTTCGAATTCACTGGACACAAAGCCAGAGAGGGGGTAATATCATATTTCAGACAGGCTGTGTACCATTGGTTGATACTATTCCAGTCGTAAGTATTCCTGTCCAGTTCGATTTCGTTCCAGTTGTACTGTCTGTGTTCTATCTGACAGCCCAAAAGGCGAGCTGTGCGAAACCCTTCCTCGAAAAGGGTCATATCTGTAAAGGGTTGGGATGCCCAGCAGAATCCCACAAGAGGATACGGGTGGCTGCTGAAAAGAGAGAGAAAACTGAAGCTCGCAATGAAAAAGAATAATACACGCATGCTATTCCTCCCACTTTCGCAGAATTCTGAGGAAGATATAGAATACGATGAGTAGCATCCCGCATTTGAGTACATCTGGAAGCCACAGTATCCGTCTCCTCAAGAGGTCCCAGACGAGAAATATCCATAATCCTGTTATAAGCCTGGAGTTCACTCCAGCTGTGATGAGACCCTTATTTCGAGAAATTGCTCTGAGAGATACTGCACCCAGAAGAAGGGTTAACCCTATCATGGGGATGAAGCTCCAGACAGAAAATGCCATCTCAGCCAGTATGATTACAAGCTGGCCCAGTACAGCTCCTGAAGCCAGTAACAAGGCTGTCTCATAGTGATGTCTGTCCATGATTCTCTATCTTTCGGACTCTCATAAAGGTATTGCTGGAAAAGTGTTTTCTGAAAAAAAATGTACAAGGCAGGAAACCATGAACAAAATTTCTGTGTGGCTGTAATCACCCAACGAAGCAAAATACTTAAAAAGGGTCAATGATCTGAGTCTGCGAGGTGGTTTAGAATGGCAATCATACCACTAGCTTCAGTTGACAAACTGATCAGAAAAGGAGGAGCCGACAGAGTATCAGAAGACGCTTCAGTAATGCTTGGTGAACATCTGGAAGCTCTTGCCACAGCTGTTGCGAGAGAAGCTATCTCTCTCGCTGAGCATGCAAAGAGAAAAACCATAAAGGAAGAAGATATCAAACTCGCGTGGAAAATGTTTGAGTAATAATTGGAGAAGATTTGAGCCATTGATTTCAGTTTTCTCCTATTTTTTCTTTTTGTCTCCTGGGTATGTGTTTTCAATAATGCTGAAATCAGTTGAAAGCGGATGAACCAAAAGAAATCGAGGAATTGCTGAAGCAAATGAAGAAGAAAATGTGAAAAAATCACTGGTGTTAC
>CAZFAR010000107.1:0-8156 GCA_964516825.1 uncultured Thermococci archaeon | reverse complement strand
ATGCCAACTGGCTAAAGAGAATATAGCATCAAATAGTATCTTGAATGCTTACGTTGTTAGCGGCTCTCCTGCATGTCTGCACAAGATCTTTGATGTAGTAGTGATGAATCCTCCGATACGGGCTGGGAAGAAGGTAGTTTTCCAGTTGATTGAGGAATCAAGAGCCTGTCTAAAAAAGGAAGGAAAATTTTACGCGGTAGCAAGAACACGACAAGGTGCAAAGAGTATTTACTCTTTCATGTGCAGTAAGTTTTCAGCAGTGGAGTATGCTGCCCTGAAAGGAGGATACAGAGTCATTAAAGGTAGCGCATGACAAATATTTTTGGGAAAATGGCAGCGTGATATGATAAGGATTCATAGCCATTATTTTGACAGGACCTTCTCCACGATTGAGACAGCTTCACCAATATAGTTTTCTGGAGTCAGTAATTGGTCAATCTCTCTTTCTGAAAGCATCTCTCTTACAGTATGGTTTTTCTTTGCTGCTTCTCGAAAATCTTCCTGTGCAGAGAGCTTTCTCAGCAATGCGTGCGCTTCCTGCCTGGGTATCCCCTTTTCTGTCAAGGCGATCATTACTGATTCTGCCAGGCTCTGTCTCTGCATGTACAGGTTCTCTCTTATTTTCTCCTCATGAAAGACAATGTTGGAGAGTACAGTTATCATGCTCTTTAACATTTCATCTATGAGAACGAATGTCGTAGGCAGAATGACTCGCTCACAGGAAGAATTGGTTATATCTCTCTCATGCCACAGCACATTATTCTGTAAGGCAGGAAACACATTAGAGTAGATCACCCTGGCAAGTCCTGATATTTTTTCAGAAGTGACAGGATTCCTCTTGTGAGGCATGGTGGATGAACCCACCTGTCCCTTGGAAAATCCTTCTGAGATCTCATGAATCTCTGTTCTCTGCAGATTTCTGATCTCTGTAGCTATCTTATCCAGGGTAGAAGCCAGAATAGCCAGAGACATAAAAAGTTCAGCATAAGTGTCTCTCTGAACAATTTGGTTGGAAATTTCTGCCATAGGTATGCCCAGAATTTGACCTACCAGCTCCTGGATTCTTAGTCCATCTCTCATGGAAGCCATCGTTCCCACTGCACCAGACATCTTCCCGCATATGTTCTCGTATGCTCCCGTAATTCTTCGTTCATTTCTCCTCATTTCATCCATGTATAATGCAAACTTCATGCCGTAGGTAGTAGGAACTGAATGCTGTCCGTGAGTCCTTCCCACACATACGAGATGAATGTGCTTTTCAGCTAGAGAGGCCAGTATCTCTTCCAGCTCTCTTACATCTTTCAGGACAATTTGTGCAGCCTTTCTCAACTGTATAGCATTGGCACAATCTGTAATATCATTGGAGGTTGCACCCAGATGTACGTAGCCTGATCCCGAAGCTTCTGACAGTGCTTCAGCCACTGCCATCATATCATGCTTCGTTTCTGCCTCAATTTCTCTTACACGTTCTGTCTTGACTATCTGGATAGTTGAAGCATTTCTGATTTTTTCTGCCTCTTCCTGGGGGATATGGCCGAGGGCTGCATGCGCTTCTGCCAGGGCTGCTTCTACATCCAGGTAGAACTGTAGTCTTTTCTCTTCCTCAAAGAGCTGTTTCATTTCTGCAGAACCATACCGATACTCTATAGGATGAATCATGAACTGGTTATTCACAGAGAGATAAAAGAGTTGTTCCAAAGATGTTTGGATATCAATGTTACGTTACACGTGTAACATCAAAATTCGGTGGATAATTCAGAATGAGAAGGGAGTTGTTCTATTGAGGTCATCCCGGAATTAATCAAGGTTCTTCCACGTGCGTTGATTAATAGGGAGATGTACAGACTTTGAGTATTGATTGGATTAGGAACACAAATTCGGAATAGAATTGGATTCTAATATCGAAAGCAGACGATTTCTATAGAGTTGATTCAGTGTTACACGTGTAACAAGAACAATACAAATGGCATTGCTCGAAAGAATAATGTCACCTACGGTGCATGCACTTCTGGGTCTATCACCTTGATCACAATCACATGTGCATTAATAAACACCATATAGACAAGGTAATCAGAATGAGTGACAACCATGAGTGGAATACTATTTATTGAGTTGGAAAAAATTGGATCTGATCTTGAAAAGATAGTGAAGAATCCCAAAGAATTCACTTTCTCTGCAACGCAGATAATTGAGAAAACTGCATCTGATCTCGGATTGTCTGTGAAGAACAAGGGATATTCACTAATATCTGGTGAAGTAACCACATTATACCAGATCATCATAGAATATGCAGAACCAAAGACTTCCCACGGGTTCACCAGAGCTAGAACCCAGATAATCAATCACATAAAATCTGAGGCACAGACTGAGGAACGATTCGCCCATTTCCTTGGAATCATATTCAGTGATACGATTGGCTTTGTAAAGTTTGATCCCCTTTCTCATAACTGGACCGTGAAAGGTCCCTATACAATTAATAGAAACGTCATTCTGAAGATATTGATAGCTTTGAGAGGATTAGAAAGAAAGAGATTATTCTGTGAAGAATTGGCAAAAGACTTCGGCCCCCAGAGCGATACAACCAAAAGAACAGTAAGTGCGTTTTACGACAGTCTAAATCTAAACAATCCCAAGGCAGCCCTTTTTTTCGAAACCTGGATGAAAACCTTCTCCCAAATAGGATACAGGGAAAAAGGCCTTCATGGATTGGAAAAACACTACCGGATAGGAGAAGATTGCACAAAGCTCCTATTCTGCATCCACACGTTTTACGCACTCCTGGTCAAGCTAATAGCTGCAGAGGCAGTCTCCATGTACACCATGAATCCATCATACACTGCTGAATTGGGAAAAATGGACCCTCAGAAATTCAAGAAAAGTCTGGAAGATCTTGAAGAAGGAATCCCCTTTAAAACCCTGATAAAAATCACGAATTTCATTGAAGGTGATTGTTTTTCGTGGTATCTTGATGAATTTGAAAAAGTGATGAACGTCATTGCAGAGATCGCAAAAATATTATCTGAGTACGAATTTGTTACACCTGTACTGAATCCTGAAGGGACTGCAGATGTGCTAAAAACGATCTACCAGACGTTGATTCCAGGGCCAATCAGGCATAACCTGGGAGAGTACTACACTCCTGAGTGGCTGGCACAGATTCTTTTAGATAGAGTAGGCTTCACTGTCAATTCCTTCAAGAGAAGAGCAGAGGAATTTCAGGATGCAAAGAATCCCCTGAGTTTGAGACTACTGGATCCTGCTTGAGGATCAGGTACATTTCTCGTTGAAGCTTTGAAGAGGTTGAGGAGGTATGCAGAGGATAAATGCATTGAAAGTGCAGATTATCTCCTTGAAAGTATTGTGGGCATTGACTGTAATCCTCTTGCAGTTCTGACTGCCCGAACGAACTATCTGCTTCATGCAGGTGATCTCCTCGATTGTACTCAAGAAAGAGAACTCCCTGTATACTGTGCTGATTCTGTGACTCTGGAAAGAGCTCGTTATCCATTCTTGTGTCTGCCCTTTGATTATGTTGTAGGTAACCCTCCCTGGATTGTATGGGATGACCTACCTCAAGACTACAGAACCAGTACTCAGCCCCTCTGGAAAATGTATGGGCTCTTCACCCTGACCCCATCGCAAGCCCGCCATGGAGGAGGCAAGAAGGATATTTCAATGCTTTTCACCTATGCCTGTGCTGATAAATATCTGAAAGATACTGGTACATTTGGATTCTTGATCACACAATCTGTTTTCAAGACAAAAGGTGCAGGTGAGGGATTCAGAAAATTCAGATTGAAGAATGCGACCCTTAAAATTTTGGAAGTACATGATTTTGTTCGTGTACATCCTTTTGAGCGCGCACATACCAGAACAGCTGCAATTGTTCTCAGGAAAGGTGAGAAAACAGTCTACCCAGTGAAGTACATGGTATGGAACTATCGTGAAAAACCTTCAGGGAATGCCAGAATATACGCAACAGAAATGGCTGCACTTCCTTCAGACCCTGACAATGAACTCTCTCCCTGGATAACTGTACCGTGCAGGGCACTAGGTATTGTCCAAAAGGCATGCGGGAAGAATGCATATTCTATCTATGAGGGAATAAACAGTGGAGGAGCCAATAGTATTTACCAGGTCACTATTCTGGATAGAGTGCATGAAAGTGGTAGAGAACTCATCGTGGAGAATTTGACAGAGGATTCAAAAAAGAAGGTGAAGAAAGTGAAAAAATCTATTGAAAACTACTTTGTGTACCCATTGGTGAAGTCAAGACATGCAGGGAAATGGAAAATCAAAGGATATAACTACACTCTTCAGATGCGGGACCCCAAAAAACGGATTGGTTTTGAAGAAGAATGGGTCAAGAAAGCTTTTCCCAAAACATACACCTACTTGAAAGAATTTGAAGAAGTTCTCCTAAACAGGGTAATGTACAGAAAATTCATGAAATCCAGAAAAGCACCCTTTTACACGATGTACAATGTGGGCACATACACATACGCACCCTATAAGGTCGTATGGAACAGAATGGGGTCCGGAATAACTGCATGCGTCATATCTTTGACAAATGATAAGTATTTAGGAGAAAAATCTATTCTCCCTGACAATGTGCTGGCATTCATTCCCACAGATGATGAAGATGAAGCACACTACATCTGCGGTGTCATGAATTCATGCGTAGTAGATATGATCCTTCGTACAGTAGCGGGGGGCACGAAAAGCTTTGCAGCTCCAAGAATTGTGAAAGACACGATAAGAATTCCTGAATATGATAGGGACAATGAACTCTGCAAAGCCTTATCGGTGCTGTCAAAGAAAGCACATGGTATTGCCCAGAAGGATGGGGATACGACTGCTGTTGAAAAAGAAATTAACAAGCTAGTGGCAGTATTGTACAGTATGTCAGAGGGAGAGCTCGCAACAGTAAGAGAAGCACTCCGCGTACAGAAAGGTGGGTAAATTATAAATTAAGTATGGAAATGATATTAACTCTCCAGTTTCAGTAGCAATGGACCAGAAAACTATGTCATAATTTCTACAGAGCTACAAGCGCAAATCCTGTAACAGCTGACTGAGCTCCTGCTTCTCAGCCTAGCGTTCTCCTCACATCTGTTACTTCCACCTGAGAGACTGCTTCCAGATTCTGAATGCTCTCCTCCAAGGGAGTAACGTCACCTTTGTCATCGTCTGTCGTTAACACCATGACGTTCAATGCCACGAGCCCGAAGGCAATAGGCTCCTTTTCAATAGTGTACAGTTCCATGTGGGAAGGGATCACTGCCCGAATAGACTTTTCAAGGCTTTCCAGATCTACTTCTGGAGATTCTGGTAATACTCTCAGTGTGGCTACCAAATTGAACGTCCAAACACCTCACGGCCCTTCAAAGCCACAGCTGCATCGATAAGGATTAGCAAGCACCCTGCACCTCTCGCATCTTATAATAGTTTCATCACATCGAGGACAGGGGAAGGTGACAACATTTTCATGAGGTGAAATCTCCTTATGACATGAAGTACATCGCATGGGTTTCTTACTTCACTCTCTTTTATAAATATTTGGTTTATGGTTCTTGGTTGATCACAAATATCTTTAGAATGTAGATCTATAGATCTAGTATTCTCTGAAATGCTTGATCTAAACTCATTCAAATCGAAAAAAATCCAGTGGTAATACTGTTATGAAACGAGGGCTGCAGTGATGCCTACACGTTGTATGAAAAGCAAAGAAGATCACAATCCATTTTTGCGATAAAAGTACCCTCTTCTTCTCATGATGAATAAGACCATTAGAGATAAAGTATATCCCAACATCACCAATATTCCTGTGAATCCGTAGAAGTATGCAGCTGCTACCAGTACTGCAAAGAACGATGCCGACCATATTCCATCAACAACAATCCTCCTTTCCCTTCCTTTCAAGTACTGTAACAAGAGCAAGACCACAGCCACCCCACAGCCAATGCCAAATCCCCACGGAACCAAAATATTCCTCAGAATCCATCCGAACTTGTAGCCATTAAACAGAAACTCGTAGAGAAAATAACTGAAAAGGACAAGAGCCACCAGTACAGGAACGCAGTAGAAGTAATACAGTATTCTGGGATTCTCCTTTCTTTTTCGATTTATCCCTCTAAAGGAGAAAGCTCCAAGAAAGAAAAGCAGCATCAGAACAACACCATCAGCAAGTAAATCAGTCTTAGATGCTATTTCCCCGATAGATTGAATATCCTGTTTCACTGCTTCAATATTTTCCGGAGTGGCTGCCCTGATCTTCTCTTTAAATCTAAGAACAAAGCAGAGGGTAGCGCCCCACCAGGATTGTTCCCTTACCTCTTGCAGCAGTTCCTCAGCAGGATACGCATAAGGAGGAACTACATCAAACTGATACTTCTTTAGAATCCTGTAGACTTCATCTCCTTCAGAAAGGTTGTAGACCAACTGGTTTAGACTGCAGTCTCTCTCTACCTTTAATGTGCGAAGCATTTCCTGCATCGTCTCATGTCCACATGCATAGGCTATCTCGTACATGACATTAGTACCTTTACTGTATTTCGCATAGATCAAAGCTTCCTGGTGGTCAGTCAATCCCAATCCATACCGTGACTGTGTGATATTAACCACTTCATTGAACTGCCTTTCATAGGTCTGGAAAAACGATTCTTGATTGGGGATGTAGTTTTCAGGTCTGGGCTTTGCAAAGTGGCGGCCCACCCCATCTTCAAAATAGTCTGCAACTCCCTCTTCCAGGTACCGTGGAAAGTCCCCAATGTAAGAATGGATCAATTCATGAGCCAGAAACTGGGAAGGGTAGCTGGCAGTGTTGTTGATCAAGATTCTGATCTTCCCTTCTCCCTTGTATTCTGCTGCAGCCCAGGTGTCTTCCTCCTTGACTAGTTCCACTGAAATCTTTGTGAATCTCAAAGGAACGCCAGCTTCCTCGAGTAAGACGGGAAACACAGAATCGATGAAGAATTCAATATCTTCTAAGAAGACTTCTGCCTTCTCAGGGTAGGTCACTTCGAATGTATAACCCTTCTGGTAAAAGGTTCTTGTCTCAATGTCTGCATAATCTATACCTTCCTTCAGTTCGTAATTCAAGATAATAGTGGTCTTTTTAGAAAATTCGTAGATAAATCGTGTGGAGTCTGCATCTTCCTCTATGACAGCTTTTGGGGATGACCTTGATGTCTCAGTAATGTCAGTCAGTGGGACATCGTATATGACTACAGTGGAATCAGTTATAGGGGTAATTGTGTATAGGTACTTTCCTGTTACTGGTTTTCCTGTAGCAGATGTGAAATAGTAGTACTTCACTGTAAAGGTGTAGGGTGACTTTACTGGTTCACGGAAGAATACAGTTATTTTTCGGTAGATGTTCCTACCAATGATGATGTTGTCACCAATTTCGTAGTCTAGATTTCCTGTATCATCAAAGATTTCAAGATCTGCATAGGATAAAGAAATTGTCAAAATTTGAAAAGAGGTGAGTCCCTCCTGTGTGAGGCAGTAGATCTGGGTTATCGATATAGTGTTGTTCCCAATATCAGGTTCAATAATGATGGTAGTCTGTGATTCTTCCCGTGCAGTAATGGAGAATACAAAAAGCAGTACGAAAAAGAGAGAGGGTAAAGTCCGATTCATACACTGAAAGAGCGCTGCTCATATAAAAAGATTAGCCCGAAAGATTTCTCTGCACAGAACCTGCCCGACTTCAAAAATGCAGTCAAAACCTTTCATGTCCCTGAAGAGCTCTTTTCTTGAAATCTTCTGCAGTGCTTAACCAATGGAATTGGAATTACTTGTCAAAAAAGTGTTACACGTGTAACAAACTGCCCAGCCTTTCAACCTTTTAGAGCGAAAGAGATTTATACTCCCTTGTTCCAGTGGTAGCATGAATTGCTACTATCATCCCGATAGGCCTTCTGTGGCTGTGTGCGTAGTCTGTGGGAAGAACCTTTGCACTGAATGCAGCATCATAAAGGAAGGCCAGAGCTACTGCAGAGAATGTCTGGGCATACGTGAGGTTCCCGTAGATATAGGGAAGATATTCGTTCCTGCACTTGCCTGTGGGGCCCTGGCAGGTGTTCTATCTATTATTCCGGTGATTTCAGCTCTGAACTGCTTTTTCTGTTTGTGGATCATCATTGGTGGAG
>CAZFAR010000106.1:0-8184 GCA_964516825.1 uncultured Thermococci archaeon | reverse complement strand
CATATCCGTTAGCATAGCATATCCTGCAGTGTACGCACCAGCTCCAGGCCCAATGATAGTCACATCTCCTGCTACATCGGTCTCAAAGGTTATTGCATTTAAGACACCCATGACATTCGCCAATGGATCAGTCAGAAGCAGAGATTCAGGCAGTACCCGTGCTTTTACTTTCCCGCTTTCTTTCCAGGCTCTACCGATCAGTTTGATTCTCTTCCCTTCCTTTTTTGCTCTTTCTATGTCTGCAAGCTTGATGCGGGTGATACCCTCTCGAGGAACACTGGCAATATCTACGTCACCACCCATGACTGCATTGGCCAGAATCACGATCTTGGCTAAGGGGTCAAACCCTTCTACATCTGCTGTGGGATCAGTTTCCGCGTATCCTTTCTCCTGAGCTTCCTTCAAGGCTTCTTCGTAACTGCGCCCTTCCTCCATTTGAGTCAGTATGTAGTTCGTGGTTCCATTCAGGATGCCTCTGATGCTCTTTATTTCGCAGCCTGCTAAATCTCTGGTACCTAAATTGATGGCTGGTGTCCCTGAGAGAACTGTGCCTTCAAATCCTAAATAGACATTGTTAGCCTTTGCAAGCTGATGCAGTTCTTTGTACTTCAATGCAATCGGCCCCTTGTTTGTGGATACTATATGCCTCTTGTGCTCCAATGCTGCTCTGAAATGTTTTAATCCAGGTTCTCCTGTCTTCACGTTTGTTGGAGTCGCCTCTGCCACTATGTCCACTTCTGATCGGGTAATCATTTCTATACTTGATAATCCCTTGTTCCTGGCAGGATACTCTTCCAGTTTCCCCTTTTCCTTGTTCAGCTTCAACACCTTCCCCAGATCCAGACCATTTTCGTCGTAGATACTTCCCTTGATGAGGTCGCAGATTCCTAAAACCTTGAACTCAAACCCATAAGTCTCTCTCAAAGATTCTTTCTTGCTGTGGAGAATTTCTGCCAGTCCTGTCCCCACAACACCCAGTCCAATGATGACAATGTTGTACATTATATCACCTCTTCAATGTTATCTAAGGCCTTTCCTATGTTCTCCATCGAGTTCGCATAGGAAAATCGCAGATATCCTTCACCGTAACCACCAAAGGCCGTCCCAGGTGTGGTGGATACATGTGCTTTCTCCAGAAAGAGTTTCCATACCTCCTCACTGGTACCGTATCGTGCAACATTGGGAAATGCGTAGAATGCTCCCTTTGGTGTTGCTGTGGGTATTCCCATAGTATTCAGCCGGTTCACCAGGTATTTTCTCCTCTTATCATATTCTTTCCGCATTTCTTCTATAAAGTGTTGATCACCCTTCAATGCTGCTACTGCTGCTTTCTGGGACACTCCAGGGGGGCAGATTCCAGAATAGGCCTGAATATTGCCCATCTTCTCAATGATTTCTCTGCAACCAGCAGCATAGCCGATCCTCCAGCCTGTCATCGCGTACGCTTTGGAAAACCCATTCACCAGTATGCATCTCTCCTTCATTTCAGGTATGGATAGTACGGAAAAATGGGTTTCATCATAGATCAGTTTCTCGTAGATCTCGTCCGTCAGGACCAGAAGATCTCTGTCAACTGCAATATCAGCGATCTTTTTAAGGTAGTTCTCAGAGATAATACTTCCTGTGGGATTTGCTGGAGAATTTATGATCAGCACTTTTGTTTTTTCCGTAATTTTCTCTTCAAGTCTGCCGGGTACAATGAGAAGTCATTTTCCTCCTTCACATGGACAGGGACAGTCCGTGCCCCAAGGTATGCTCCAATGTAGATGTAGTTGAAATACCCAGGGTCCTGAACGATGACCTCGTCTCCTGGGTTTACTACTGCTCTCATGAACAGATCGATTGCAGTACCTACTCCTGCCGTGCAGATGACTTCATCAGTATCCACGTGAATGTTGTTGTCTTTTTCCAGCTTTTTCTGTATAGCTTCTCTCAGTTCCAAGTTACCGTAGTTGGACGTGTAATGCGTGTGCCCTTCTTTCAATGCCTGGATTCCAGCCTCAATAATGTGGCCTGGTGTGTCAAAATCAGGTTCTCCCAATCCCAGGCTGATGACGCCCTTGTACTCGGACGCGATCTTCAGGATTATGTCAAGCACTGATGGCGGTGCATTCTTCACTGTTTCAGCTATCCATTTCACAGAAATCCCTCCAGCTCTAACTCTTTGAGTTTCTTTGCTGTTGGAATCCCGTTTCTGTCCCATCCTCTCAATTGGTAGTATTCATCAAGCATCTTTTCAAAGTTCCCCACTCCAATTTTAGCTTCATCTTTTTCTAGACTTTCTTCCAGAGTCCTTCTAGGAAGAGTCTCATCCTTCCGGGTGATGCCATTTCTTGTATTGAACATTCTCGTGAGATTCCAGATCCTTTCTCCCGTTCTCATGTACGTATCATTACTATATTCAAATCCTGTGGCCGTATTCAGCAATTCGACGAACGTATCAACACCAAAAGGTGCAAAGTCGCACAACACTAGAGAGAAACAGCATGCTCTTTCATCCTGGTTCTCTTTGACAAATGAAGCTCTTCCTTCAATGCCATACCGTGGGATCAGATTTCCCTGCATCTCAGCGCGGACAGTCCACACCCTCTGATGGCATGCTCCCCTGTCACTGGTAGCATACGCTAAAGCCATTCCAAAAGCTCCACGAGGATCATATCCAGGGAATTCCATTCCTTTAGACTGCATGGCAAAGTATGTACCTCCCACTTTCTCTGAAAATCGTTTAACACCTTCTGCGAGACTATCACCAATTCCCTCACGGTAGGCGATCTTCCGTATGAGTTCTCCCTGATTTATCGGGTCATTGAATTCGACATTCTCATCAATCAGTTTCTTCTCTGCAGCTTCTATGGCAAACCCTACCACATTTCCTGTAGATATGGTATCTAACCCATATTCATCGCACAAATAACTCAGATATGCCACCTTTTCAATAGTGTCATTTCCGCAGTTGCTGCCCAGAAGAGCTATGCTCTCGTACTCTGGACCCTCAAATTCATATTCTTTTCCATTAAATTCAAAGTGAGTCCATTTCCCGCATGCTATAGAACAGCTGAAACAGGATTTATTTTCTACAACAATTCTATCATGCATTGTCTCCCCGGAAATGTTTTCAGCCTTTTCGAAGAATCCGCGTGAGAAGTTGTAGGTGGGCAATAATTGATTCTCGTTGACAGGATTGATCCAGATCGGTGTGCCATATTTCCTCCTCGTTGGAATGAATGCGTTCTCATTGATGATCTTCAGCGCTTTTTTTACTGCTTCTTTGAATTTTTTCTCATCAGCATATTCCATTTCGTGGGTACCCTTCATGACAACTGCTTTCAAGTTCTTCGAACCCATGACAGCTCCCACTCCGCCTCTTCCTGCATTACCACCTCTCCCCTTGTGGACGAAAAGATCAGTATTAGCACAGGCAAATTTCACCAGATTCTCTCCAGCCACACCTATTGAGAGGACTCTTCCTTCCTCTTTCAATTCATTTTCTGTAGCAGTCGTGTTTCTGCCCCACAGTTTGTGCGCATCCTTTATCTTTACTGTGTCATCGCTTATGGCAATGTAAACGGGATGCTCTGCCTTTCCCTGTATGATGATGAAATCATGACCGCTCTTCTTTATTTCTGCACCGAAATAGCCTCCCATCTGGGTATCCAGGAATAGTGAGGTCAGAGGTGATTTGGTGACAATGCACCACCTTCCTCCTGTGGGTGCTGAGCTTCCTGTGAGTGGCCCTGTACAAAGAATCAGAATGTTGCGAGGAGACAAGGGATCAACAGTTATGTCCATGTTATCAAAGAGGAGCTTTGCTCCGAGTCCTTTCCCTCCTATGAACTTTCCAGCATCTTTTTCATTCAGGTTCTCTTCTGAAATCGTGTTTTTGGAGAGGTCTATTCTCAAAATTTTTCCTATATAACTGTACATGTTCTCACCTTTACCTACGTCACATGTGGGAATATTTAACTGTTGTGGCTCGATATTGAAGAGGTTTTGACTTTTATCTGCGGGCTGTTAAATCAGGGGCGCCCCGTCATGTTACACGTGTAACATCAGACAGATGATCTGGTTATAAGCCCATAATCATGGAGCAGCCGCAAAGCAGTAACTGTGACCTCTACTGTTGATGAATCGTGACCATGCCAGATGCCATCATTACTCTGTAATGCTATCAGACGTGCAATACCCTCTTTTACCAGGGGCTCTTCTTTTGAAAATCCTGCTCCCTGCAGTGCATCTAGTAGCCATGCCAAGGGTTGGGCCTCAAGACGGGGGAGCCATTCCAGAGCTTTTGTATAACATCGCGTGTAAAGAGATGAATTGATGCCAACTTCCGAGGAATAAATACATAGAAGGGCCCAGAGATTGTACCAGGTTCCTGTAACAAGCTCCCAATCATCCCAGAAATGGCTGAGCCACTCCAGTGCGGGAGTGATAATGGGATGATTCCTGTAACCAAGGGAGAAGAGGCGCATGGGGACTGCTGCTGTAAAGTAGAACTGGTCGACCAATGATTCCTCCTGAAGCCATTCCTGAGAGGAGTGAGCAAGTTTGGCTTCGGTCTCGTAAAAAGACCCATCTTTAGCCTGTATGGAAGAGAGAAATTTCAAGGTAAGGAGCATTTGCGTCTTTTCGCTTAGGCCGAACTCCCGAATCCAGCGAAGGCAGTGGATGGTCCCGCCCAGAGAGCCGATTCTGTCAGGCTCTTCCTCAGGGGGGGAGTAGTCCCAACTTCCATCAGGGAACTGATAAGGAGTCAGGACTTCTTCCGCTTCAATGAGTGAGAATGGCTCACCCAGTGCACAGCGAAGCCTTAACTGGTGAAGTGGGCTGCCATTTCTCTGAATGTATGTGATAGCTTTTTCTACATTCATGCTAATACCTCTTCTCTATGATTCTTGTGAATCAGGACTCAAGACTTAAGTGACTAGAAATATCTCAATATTCTGTCTCTGTCCTCATTATCTTTCATTTTCTTGTGATAGACTTCAACTAGAATTATCACATTCTCCTGTTCATTGTATGCGTAGATTAGCCTAAATCCACTTCGTGAACCCTTCCCATGAAAGTCCGTGGACTTGAATTTCTTCAGTTTATATATAGGCAGTTCAGTGTCTTTTCTCAAGCCACTTATCCTGACTGAACAACTTGGATTCCTTGGTTCCTTAGTCAAGACCTTCAAAGCCGTCTTCAAATCCTTTGACAGATGTCTGTATTTCTTAGAAAGCCTCTCGAGATCATCTCTGAATTCTTCAACTGTAAAATCATCAACGGCAGCTCTCATTTGTATTCTCTTACAGAAGTTATTGGATCCCTGTAGAAGACTAGATCGTAATCAATGATGTCTTTTTCGTCTGTGACTCTCCAGGGAGTGTCCAAATGTGAGTAAGCACTAATCTGGGAGGCGTTGAAGGAATGTAATCTCTGAAGAGTCTCATCAATAAGACTGAGTTCTTTGGCTGACAGGAGACTAATGTCGGGACTCTCCAGAGATATGAATCTTTCCTGAGAGTACCCATGATATAGCACTCTGCATTTCCTGATTTTTTCCTTCCTTTCTAGGCTCTGAATGATTTCTTTGAAATGAACAGGCGCAGGTCCCTGGTCCAATCTAAGATACTGCTCTCCTGTGAGATACTCTTCAAAAAGCTCATAATAATCAAAATCACAGAAATATAGGTATTTGAAAAGAACCGTCCTCCCTACATTAGGTAGATGACCGGCTCTGTAAATAATATAATGAAGGACTTGTTCCAATTTAGGGAGATTCGTCTCCACTTTGTCATCATTCTGCAAAGAATTGTATTCGCTGGCCATGCACTCAACTAGCTTTCTCATGCATATAAAGCTGTCGATTAATAATGTTGGTAAAAGGTGTCAGTTGTCATTAGTTCATATCTATCATAAGTCAAGAGAGCTAACATCTGAGGAAAGATCAAATATCAAGATTGAAAACCAAAATACTTTTATGTACTCATAACCTATCTTCTGCAATGCCTTATATTGTCTTCGTTTTTCCTCCAATACCAAAGAAATATATCTTCACCCATCATCTGGGCGCAGCATATGTCCGCAGTTACCTTCAGGAGCATGGAATTGAGTCAGCTCAGTTCGTTACCTCCGGAGAAGAGACTGCACCGGATATAGTAGCAGAGATGCTCGGATATAGACCTGAAATCGTTGGATTCACCTGTTATGATGCGAATTACGCCTACGTGAGAATATTAGCCAAAATGCTCAAGAAGAAGAATCCAGATATCACCATAATCCTGGGAGGTCCTACAGCCACCTTCTCTGCCAATGAGATCATGAATCACACAAGAGAGATCGATCTGTGTGTCAGAGGAGAAGGTGAAAAAACAGTGTTAGAGCTAGTGCAAAAGGGATGTAAGGATCTGGAGAGTATTCGTGGGATTACGTACCGTTCCGGTGATAAATTGGCATCTACACCAGAGAGACCTTTCATTTCCAGTGGAAAGAAAGGAGCGGAATTAGATGTCCTACCCTCGCCTTATCTGACCGGACTGATTCCTCCTGACGGGAAAACAGGAATCCTCACGAGCAGAGGATGCATATACCGCTGCACCTACTGCAATTTCTCCACCATGTTCAGCCATACCATCAGATATCATTCAGTAGAGAGGGTCATCAAGGAATTGAGGCTCATATACGACCACAGGGACCCTGAAAACAAGGAAAATGTGATGATACATGACGATGTCTTCTCTTTGAATCTGAAACGGGCCAAAGCAATCTGCCAGAAGATCATTGATGAGAACATTAACCTTCCTCTCTTCCTGGAAACCCGGGCAGATAACTGTGACAAGGAATTGATTGATCTCATGAAGGAGGCTGGTGTTCATCAGATCAATCTTGGCCTTGAAAGTGCTTCACCCAAGGTGCTCAGAACGGTGAAGAAAGCGCCAGGAAAAGAGAAAGCATTCTTGAATCAGGTCAAAAAATGTGTTTCCTGGGCAAAAGAAGCAGGAATGACTACATCAGTGAGTGTCATTTTTGGGTTACCTGGGGAAGATATGAAAGAGGCAGAAGAAACGCTCAAATTTGTCGAAGAGCTGAATGTGGATGAGTACTACCACAATGTCCTTTTTCTGTTTGCAGGAACAGAACTTTTCTCCAGTCGAGAAAAATATGATCTGGATGTGTATTACTCACCTTCATTTCTTCCCTATTTTACTAAGTACGCATATGATGTAACACAAATGACTCCTTTGCCCCATGCAACACTACATCAGCAGCTCAAGTCCTTCAAGAAAATGTACTGCGACCTCCTCTCTTATGAGCGCGGAACCAAATACAAGTATCTTGTCATCAGGAAAATGCCTGAAGACACAGCAAGACTTACAGAATGGCTGCAGAAGTCATGTGTGCTTCACCTTTCTGTATTTGATATTACCCTCCGAAACAGGGAGGAAGTGGCTCAACGGCGGGAAGCACTGCTCACCAATGGAGTTCCCGTAGGATTCTACTCTCTCGTTTTAGGAAACGGTCCATACCGGAAGCTGCGGCTGTCCACCTATACAGATCTGGATATTCCAGTGCCGGAGATACCCTTCCATCAGTTCGACAGATCAGCACTCGCTGTAATAGAGAACGAAAGAGATGCAAGAGCGCTCGCTCACTTCTTTGATACTCATACAAGAGAGGGCATACTCTCTTTTTCATCTCAAGAGATACCAAGAACAGTGGCAGATTCCTGCAAATGGGGAGAAAATCAGTGTCCTGCAGGAGCACGGAATACCCTGGTGATCAATGGTGATGCTGTTCTTTCCTGTTATCAGGGTGGATGCATAGGAAAAGTAGGTGATACTGCAGAGATACTGCAGCAGAATGTAAAGAGAATAATACATGAAACAGAAGAAAAAAGAGGATGCAGAGACTGTTCAGTGAAGAACAAGTGTTCCCGCTGTCTATTTCCTTTCCCCTTTCCGGAAACAGAATTCTGCAGACTGAAAAGGAAATTTCCGTACATTTCAACATTGATTACTCTTCTGGAATGGCTGCATTTCTTTTCCGAAGACAGAGATGGAACACTGCTGCTACGAACAGATGAGAAAGCACCCCCCTTGTTTTACCATGGTCATCTCTCAAAAGGAGATCTACCACACGTGTGTGAGCCTGTCTACCTCTTCTCTTTCAATGGAAAGGCTTTTGCTTTCTGTGCAGTAC
>CAZFAR010000105.1:0-8220 GCA_964516825.1 uncultured Thermococci archaeon | reverse complement strand
CATGGACCAGGCGAAAAAGATCGCCCACATGAAAATGGAGAGCATGCTCTCCTATACGGAGGAAGCTGCAGTAAAAGAAGTGCTGGGAACCTGTGTGAGCATGGGTGTCAGTGTAGAAGGTAGACCTCCAAGAGAAATTCAAAAGGAGCTGTGACCATGGAAGACAATATAAGGAAAGCGGTAAAGGAACTAAAGAATACGAAGCGGAACTTCACACAATCAGTAGAGGTAGCTATAACTTTGAAAGAACTTGATTTCAAGCAGCCAGAAAGCAGAATACGGGGTGAAGTAGTTCTACCCAAGGGAAGAGGAAAACCCACGCGCATCGGCGTGTTCGCAGAAGGCGACATGGCCCAGCAGGCTAAGAAGCAGAAACTAGATGTTTACAGTAGAGAGGACATAGAAGAACTGGGGAAAAACAGGAAGAAGGCAAAACAGATAGCAGAGAATCATGATTTCTTCGTTGCACAGGCAGATCTGATGCCCCTCATTGGAAGAACATTGGGTCCTGTCCTCGGGAGAAGGAACAAGATGCCCAAACCTGTTCCTCCTGTAGCTCCTCTGGAACCTATTACTAAGAAATTGCGTGACACAGTAGCCATAGATTCCAAGAACAATCCAGTAGTTCACTGCTGTATTGGAACAGAAGCAATGGATGAGAATGATTTGGCAGAAAATGCCCTGGCAGTCATCAGCACGGTAGAACGCCTGCTCCCCAGGGCGGAGAGTAATGTGGCTTCTATCTCTGTGAAGACTACTATGGGAAAACCAGTGCGGGTGATCTAGTGGCTCACGTGTCTGATTTTAAAAAGAGAGAAGTCAAGAAACTGGTAGAGCTCATCGACTCCCATCCCGTCGTGGGTTTGGTGGACATTCAGGGAATAAAAGCCAGACAGCTTCAAAGGATCAGACATGACATGCGAGATAAGGTACTGATCCGCGCATCCAAGAACACATTGCTTGCCATTGCTCTGAAGAAGTCTAAAAAGAAACTGGGGGGACTGGCTTCCCACCTGAATGGTGGTGCATCTTTGATCTGCTGCAGCATGGATCCATTTCGCCTGAGCATGCTCCTGGAAGAGAGCAGGACCTCTGCTGCTGCAAGACCGGGTGATAAAGCTCCTGATGACATAGTCATTCCTGCTGGAGACACTGGATTCCCTCCAGGTCCTCTGGTGGGAGAGCTTCAGAGGATTGGTGTTCCCGCACGCATTGAGCGGGGTTCAATCATCGTGCAGACAGATCACACTTTTGTGAAGGCAGGGGAGGCGATCAGTGAGAAGCAGGCAGAAATTCTGAAAAAGCTGGGAATGGAACCCATGAGCGTCGGTCTGGAACTCCTGGGTGTGTGTGAAGATGGAAAGCTGTTTGGGCCTTCTGTACTGCACGTGGATGTGAAGGGTACTCTCTCTCAATTGGGTGAAGCGTACAGGTATGCCCTGAATCTGGGCGTTGAAGCCTGCATTGTGACCAGTGATACTGTCACCCCGCTGCTCCAGAAAGCATCACGGCATGCAGTCTCACTTGCTTTGGAAGCAGTTATTGTGACGAAGGAGACTCTTCCCAGGATTCTGGCTAAAGCGCACGGCAATGCGCAAATTGTTGACAGTCTCATTACTGGCGAACCCGTTTCACTGGGTTTCGAACCACAGAAAGCAGTAAAAGTAGAAGAAAAGATAGAAAAAAGAGGAGAAGAAAAAGAGAAGGATGCTCTTGAGGGACTGGGAGCTCTATTTGGCTAATTGGAGGTGTTCTCATGGAATACATATATGCAACCTTGATGCTTGATGCTCTCAACAAGAAAGTTACAGAAGAGAACTTGAAGCGCATCATTGAAGCGGCTGGAGCGACTCCAGACGAAATCCAGATAAGACAGCTATTAGCAGCTTTGGAAGGAGTGGATATCAAAGAAGCAGTGAAGACAGCTGCAGTATCAGTACAGGCTGCTCCAGCGCCCTCTGCTGCAGGGAAAAAGGAAGAAGCTAAGAAAGAGGAAGAAAAAGAGGAAGCCAAGGAAGAAGAAGCACTTGAAGGATTGGGAGCTCTATTTGGTTAATTCTTCTAGATCAGGAATTTCTGGGAGCTTTTCAATGTCCTCAGCAAATTTGCGCTCAGGAGGAGGGACCCACATTTGAGGTCTTTCAGACGGCAAGGGTTCTTCCCATTCAAATTCTTCCTCCTCCTTGGCAAGCTTGGACAGAATGAAGAATAAGAGAGATATCCCGACGATCAGTGTGGCTACCCCAACTAGAAACAGTTTAATATATAGTAATCCTGTCTTCTTCTCTGGGTAGACTATTTCCTGCTCAACTGGTTGCTTCTCCTTTTGCATCTGTTTGGCGTAGAAATCCTTTACTATGTTCTGCCCTGTAGCATCAAAATCTGAGAACTTCCCAACGAGCAGCGCATTCAGAGCCAGAACCATCTGCTCATCTGTGTCAGAGACTCCTGTCAATGTAGAGACTGCACAGTAACGCGCTATCCCATTCTCAAAAGCACTGACATCTCCCTCTTCCCATTCTGTTAAGATCACAGGCATGAAGAATCGAGTATAGTTCACGTTTGTGACCTCTTTTGCAGCTCTAAGGTACTGGATAATGCCAATTCCCCCCCTCTTGTCATCAAGAGAATATTCTGCCACTTTTCCATTGATAGCTTTGAGGTTCTCCTCTCCTGCAGCCTCGTAAAGATTGTACATGATGACTGTACTTGCCCAGTAGAAGTAATGTACCTGCTCTTCAGGAATGTCTGGCCTTGAATAATCCAGAGTGTTCAGAGGGACCTTCCCCTTATCCTTCTGCAGCGCCTCATATTCCTGCTGCCAATCCAGATCAGGATACGCTACCTCATTCAGTCCAAGGTGGGCTGCGCACAAATCTGCATACAGATTGCAGTAGCCTTCAACCAAGGGCCAGGGTATGTGATAGTGAAATGTCCAGAAATGAACCAGTTCATGAAAAACTATGGTTGGATCGGGATGGTCTGTCTTTAAAGCTACCATATTTCCATCATTATATCCCACAGCCCACTCTTCAACCCCCAGGTCCCGCTTGCCATATATCTCAACACTCTCAATCTGCTGAGGCAGAGGGATGCCAATCAGGTCTTCAAGAACGGGGAGTGCGTAAGCTGCATTTTCCAGTATGTGATTTCCCCAGTGAGCATCCACACCCATGTTTATGAATTTGACTAAAACAACTCTCTCCTGCAAAGATACTGCTCTCTGAGTGATATTGCTACCTCCCTGCACAGGAGAAAGAGCAGCCAGAACCAAAATGATGATGAAGAGTCGTTTCATTGAATAACTTACGACTGAGATAGTATATAAAGGTTTCTCTCCTAGCGTTCTTCCTGTCAGCTCCTCAGAATCTATTTCTATCTGTAACCAGAGCTTTCAGTTCCCCTTATTCTGCTGGTTGTATTGTATGCTGGCCGAAGCCTTTTTATGTTCCAATGCAAGAACACAGCAATGAACGCAGGTATCTCTCCTCTGGACTCCTTCCTCTTCTTTTACATATTTTTCCTAGTACTTGTGATATTCCTCCTGTACGGGCTATGGGAAGTGCATCAGGCATACCTGAGAACACTGCCCAATCCATTATCTGCAGTCCTATTGGGGATACCTGAATCTGCCAATCTTTTTGAAGACGTTCCAGCTGTACTTCGTGTGAAGAATTGCGGAAAGACTCCATTAAAGATCCGGGTCATATGCGGTAATTCCTGGATATTCTCCCTGAAGCCGGAGCATCATCAGGACATACCTGTGAAACTGGATACAATGTACGCAGGAAGGCATGAGATCAAGGCTTCTGCCTACTGCAAACGTTGGGAAATACACGTTTTTTACTGGTACCATGTATACCAGAGAATTGTCTCTCAAAAAGAAAAATGCCTGAAGATTCTGGGATTGAAGCCGGGTGCTACCAGGAAAGAGATTAGAAGAGCACGAAACAGACTGGCAAAACAGTACCATCCTGACCTGGGAGAGGGGCATGAAGAGAAGATGAAAGAAATCAATGAAGCCTACAGGCAGTTGATGGCTTCCTAAGCTTTAAATCTAATGAATCCAACCCTTTTCAATCCTTTTTCCTTTTTTAAGATTTGAATCTTGAAAAATGCATAAGAAACTAAGCAGATACGGATGCATGATCATGTCAGATGGCCTACAATGGCTAGTACTGCTCTCCATGATAGTAGATGACAATGCCATCCTGCTGAATCTCAAACGGCAACTTCCGCATAGTGTGCCTTGTTCCCCGCATCTTTCTCACCCGAAGGGTCCGCTTCAAATCATGTCCTTTCTCCTCCAGGTCCAGAATGATCACTCCTCTGCATACGAATTCCTCGACACCATAGCGCGAGATCATGTCATGCTTCACACTCTCAGTAGTCAATAAGGAGGTTACTCCGATTTCGAGCAGAAGTGAGCTCAGCCTGTAGATGATCCCCCTGATCTGACCAGTATCAGTGACGCGCAATTCCAGTGAGGGCAGAGAATCGATGACCAGTCGTGTAGCGCTGATCTTCTTGGCAGCCCTGTAGATCTCGGTAACCAGAGAGTCTATGTCAAACCCCTTGGGCATGGTGTACTTCTCCCTGGTATGCAGTCCAGACCGTGTCGATGCTGCATCAATGATGATCAGCTTTCCTTCATCCTCAAACTTCTTGAAATCCCAGCCTAAAGAAACCATCTCGTCTCGCAAGTCATCAGGTCTCTCCTCCAGTGTCACATAAATGCAGTTCTCACCATAGTCCCGCAATCCCTTGTAAAGGAATTGGGCGCAGAATATGGTTTTCCCTGTACCGGAAGCTCCAGTAACCAGTATATTGGTCCCAGCGGGATAACCTCCGCCCATGACCTCATCGAGTCCCTCGATACCTGTTTTCACCCGTTTCATCGGCTTCCCATTTTTTCCTAACTTATAAATACTTTTCGGCTATCTTCCAATACTACTTGGAAATCTTCCAAAGATTTATATATGAGGAATCGTAAACACTAACATGGATCAGCTTGATCGAGACATCTTAAGAGAGTTGATAAAGGATTCGAGAAAGCCCACATCCGAAATTTCCAGAGAACTGGGAAAACCCAACTCCACCATAGACTTCAGAATTAAGAAAATGATCGAGAAGAATATTATCAAGGGATTTACTGTCATTACGAATCAATCCGCTCTTTCCAAAATGTTTGCTCAGATCGTCGTGGAAGTGGAGAAACCCTTTTTTACAGATAAGTACCGAGAGGTAATTGAGGATGTAGCCCACAGACTGGCCGAGCATGATGAAGTGTGCGTGGTGGCAGCCATCAGAGAGGGAAAGCTTCTGCTCATCGTAGCATGTGTGGATGCCCTGGAATTGAACGAGTTTGTCAACGAAAGAATACTGCGGACCCCCTTTGTGAGATCCTGCCAGACAGAGGTCTTTCTGGACATCTACAAGAACAATGTGTGGGTGGAGAGCTTATAACTACACCCTGACAGCCACCCAGTATCTTCCTATACTGTAGATTTCATCTACGGGTGGTAATTCTCTTCTGTTAAGGTAGACAAAGACTGCTGGTCTCTCATTGAGCCTGGTATACTGGATGATTTCTCTCATTCTTTCACTTCCTACCTCGAACCACATGCCATTATCCACTGGCCTGCCTGTGAGCGTGACGATTCTGTCTGCCAGAGAAGCCTCATCTACATGGATGATCTGATCAGGTGATGTATACTGTTCTAACAAAGCTTTCAGGGCTGCATCCTCTTCATTGTAGTATTGAGGCAGGAAGTGCAGGCCGACAGCTCCATCGAGGGCAGTGATGCTGGGAAGCAGAGGAGGACCCCCTCCTGGCAGGCCAAAGGCAATCAAAGGCGTCGGGACGAAAGCAAGAAAGAGGAGTAGGACTATTCTTTTTACGGAGTGGATCTTTTTTTCCAGAAATAAAGCGATGAATATGGCCCAGAAAGGAGCAGTATGGAACCAGTACCTTCCCCCGTAGAAGATTAGGGCAGGGAGAAAGCCTACAAGTGTGTACTTCACCAGATCACGGTTGATCCCCGATGATTTTTTCAATCCCTTGATTCCGCAATACAGAAAGAGGGGATTGAAAATCTGAAGGGAGAGCATGCCAATCACGAGACCGAGGATTGGGTTGCCTATTATGGCGCCAAAACTTCTCAGGAAATCTCTGAATATGAGAACACGAAGTCCCCAGGGAAGATACAGAACTAATGAAAGAACTGCAAATTTCTTGTAAAAGGAGAAATACGTCCTGTACTTATAGGAAAGTACAAGCAGACACACCAGTACAAGAAAAGGGAAGGAAAGATGGGAGTACAGACATAATACCATCAGTAGAACTGAACTTTTCAATCTTTTGGAGAGAAAGGTAATCAATAGCAGAGGGAAGAATAAATTGACCAGAGAGGAAGGCATGATTCCAATGAACAGGAGCAGAAAAGTGGCATCCATGGAGAGAATGACCAGGGCGATGAAAGCTATTTTAGAGGAGAACAAGAGTCTGGCAAAGTACCATGAGGTCAGTAATGCTGCCGGATACAGAAAGATCTGCAAGACCTTGGCTCCCTCGATGACATGTTCTGCATCTTTGGAGAAGAATGCTATCATTATATGGAGCAGCGGGGGATATAGGTGAGGTCTTCCCACTGGTTGAAACTCCCAGGTATCCCAGAGAGGAATTGCATCAAGTTCCTCGATCTTTCTGGCTACTGCCAGATGATACCAGCAGTCATCACCAAAAGGAGCAAATTTGTCAGCATTTACGAGAAAATTCAGAAATATGAAGAGGATGAACAACAAGGCCAGTAGATCCAGCTTTTCCAAACGAAATCTGAGTTTTGGTCTGTAAAAAACTTCCTCCCTTGTCTGTATGAGGATGGCCTGTTCCCACTGAATCGGCTCAGTCTCTTTCTCACCTATTCTCAAGCGGTTGTAGAAGAACTTTACTGCTCGAGCTATGAAAAGCAAGAGAAGGAGGAATATCCAGAATCCTTTCAGAAGAATGTATATTGAGAAGAATAAAAGGATATTTGCCAGTATCTTAGAAAAAATATTCAAGAATCTGTAACGAGTTTCCTTCCTGTGCAGATACAGTGCAATGGGGGCAGTAAACAGAGTGGATAGGTAGAATCCTGGCCTGTGCCACCCCCTGGTAGCTATCTTTACACACAACTTCTCAAAATACTCAAAAAGTGATGGCAGCCAGTTCAATGGGTTCATCAGAAGTCCTACATAATCTGCTATATAAGGTTAATGGTTTGCCAGCTCAGATGGATAGCTGTAAGCATTGATGCTCCCTTGTTACACGTGTAACATTTTGGTAACTCCCAAAACTATTAAAACCTATAGAAAAGTAGTAAGAGAAGTGAGAATAATGTCATTCCAAGAGCTGAAAAAAGACAAAGAAACGATACTTCCATTGTTTCACTCTCTTGATCATCACGTAACTATAGAGGCAGTTGCAGAAGGAACCTGTGAAGGGAAAATCTTTGTAGACAATATAGAAGGCCCACACACTGCAGTCGTGTGCACTGCACCATCGAAAGAAGTCTTGCTGCACATTGGAGGATCCAATGATAACAACGCATTTAATGAAGGTCTCTTGATCTACTTCAATGACGTTATCAAACCTGGCCTCTTCAGTCATTTCTTACTTGCTTTTTCTGACCTGTGTATGTCCCTGACTTCCCAGAGCTACATTGCAGTAGTTCATGTTAGAGGTGTACGCCCACATTGCGGTAGTGAAACTCCGAGTACTGCGCCAGGTCTTAACAAACTTTTGTGACAAAGATGTGCGACTATACAGTCGGCTCACACTTTCAAACATGGTAGTTCGTAATTCATCTGGTTCCATCCGAAGTGGTTTATGGACAACTTCTGTCATATCATAATGATCCCAATCAGCAGGGAAATCAGTGTAGAGCAGTCTTCCTTCCTGACCAAGCTTATTGGCTAGCCTTGTTCCCGGTAAAGGTGTCAAAAAGGTTACCTGCATCACATCGACCCCGCTCCTGAGTATGTAGTCAGTGCGACTTCGTATTGCTTCTGATGTGTCTGTATCCATCCCGTAGATGAAAGCTCCCAAAACGGCAATGCCATACCGGTTTATGCGATGAAATGTCTCCTCATACGTATTCTGCACCTGTACATTCAGTTTCTTGTTCACTTCACGAAGTGCGTTCACATCCTCTGCTTCCACTCCCAGAAAGACCATTC
>CAZFAR010000104.1:0-8244 GCA_964516825.1 uncultured Thermococci archaeon | reverse complement strand
CCATGACACCTCCAATCGTGGGTCTATTATCAACGAGATACACTCTGAATCCAGAGTCAGCCAGATCCAGAGCAGCCTGCATCCCTGCAATACCACCACCTACAACCATGATTGCTCCAATCATGTTCTCATCCTCCGATAACGAATAGGGTCACCTTCCATCATATGGACCATCTGCCTTCTTCTGAGTTTGATCAAATGATTCACCACATCTGAGGAGTTCAGGCCGACTCTCTCTGCAATTTGTTTAGCAGACAAGGGCTCCTTCTCAATGGAAAGCAAAATCATCGATTTTTCATACTCTTTTCTTATGACTTCTTCCACCATAGTATCGAATCGCTCCTGTTCAACCAGTTCCCCATAGACATTACCTTCTTCTGTCAGTCTTCTCTCTTTTCCAACCCACGACCTCAATCGTGTGTTCAATGTAGTGTCAAGGGCAGCTCTCAGCTTTTCATTATCAAGAGAAGGCTTTCCAAGTTCTGTCAACTGCTTTACAAAGTCAGTTACGATCTGAGCGAATTTTCCACCTTCTGCTGAGGAGCACCATTCCAGACGTAGTCTATCAGGATTGATATCAGCTTCCCGAAGCAGTTTCCTCGTCATCTTGATCTTCTTTTCTGCCTCAAGGTTCCCGGATATGTAGTGGCAGTCTCCAGGATGACATCCTGCAATGAGGACACCATCTGCCCCATTCAGAAATGCTCTCAAAATAAATTCTGGATCAACCCTTCCACTGCACATCACTCTTATGGATCTGATGTTAGAAGGATACTGTATTCTTGATGTTCCTGCTAGATCTGCAGCTGCATATGAACACCAATTGCACAAAAAACCTATGATCTTTGGTTCGTACATTAGATCACCTCGTATAGTGCTTCAACTTCTGCAAGAACCTGATTATCAGTAAAATTCTGCATTGTAATTGCTTTCTGAGGGCACGTAGCAGCACATGCACCGCACCCTTTGCATAAAGCTTCCATGACGTGAGCTTTCCTCGATTCTTCATCTCTTTCTATTGCATTGTATGGGCAGATCTCTTCGCAGATTCTGCACCCCTCACACAAGTCTTCATCGACTTCTGCAATGATTGGTTCAGTTTCTATTGATTTCTTGGAGATGATTGTACAGGCACGGGCCACTGCTCCGTAGGCCTGGGAGATTGATTCATCGATGAATTTGGGTGAGTGAGCCAGCCCTGCCATGAAGATTCCATCAGTGGCAAAGTCTACTGGTCGCAGTTTCATGTGAGCCTCCAGGAAGAATCCATGGCTGTCGAGGGGTACCTTCAACATCTGGGAGAGAGGTACATTGTCATAAGGGAAGACTCCTGTTGAGAGAACGATGAGGTCAGGAGATGATAAAAAGTCCTGGCCCAGAGCAGAATCATGGATTAGGAGCAGGAGATTTTCACCTTTCTTTTCCAGTTTTGGCTTTGTCTCTGGATCGTACCTCATGAAGATGATACCCTTCTCTCGTGCTTGATCGTAGTACTTCTCCCTGAATGCGTAGGTGCGCATGTCCCTGTACAGAACGTAGATTGTAATGTCTGGATTCTGTTCTTTCAACTTCAGTGCATTCTTTATTGTTTCAGAACAGCAGATTCTGGAGCAGTACTCTCTCTTTACATCTCTGGATTCCACACAGTTGATCATGGCAACAGTCTTAACCTTTAAATTCCCTCTGGCCAGCATCTCCTCTAATTCCAGCTGGGTGACCACTCGCTTGTCCTGCCCGTATAAGTAGTCAGTTGGTATATGTTCTTTTCCTCCTGTAGCCACGATGACGATGCCATGGTTGATTTCTTTCCCATTTGATAAAGTGGTAGTGAAGTTACCCACGTATCCATCGACTTTTTCCACTTCAGTCTTCGTATATATAGTCACAAAGGAGTTCTCTTTCAATTTCCTTTCCAGGATTTCTAAATACACCCTGGGATCTTCACCTGTCATTGTATAGTTAACCCTCCTCAGCAATCCCCCGAGCTTCTCCTCTTTTTCCACCAAGTACACAGTGTATCCCTGGTCTGCCAGCCCCAGGGCTGCAGTCATCCCTGCAATACCACCACCGATGACCAACCCTGATTGGCTGACATCTACAGACGTACTGTACAGGGGCTCGAGCAAGTTCGCTTTTGCGACTGCCATCCTCACCAGGTCTTTTGCCTTTCTTGTGGCTTCTTCAGGTGTATGCATGTGCACCCAGGAGCATTGATCTCGAATATTGGTCATCTCAAAAAGATAGGGATTCAGCCCTGCTTCCCGTATCGTGCTCTGAAACAGTGGCTCATGGGTTCTGGGTGTGCATGATGCAACGATAACCCTGTTCAGCCCATGTTTCTTTATAGCTTCCTTGATCTTTTCCTGGGTGTCCTGTGAGCATGTATACAGATTCTGATCTGCATACACTACGTGGGGTAATGTGGATGCATACTCCATCACTTCAGGCACATTAACTGTCCCTCCAATATTGATCCCGCACCAGCATACAAAGACTCCAATTCTGGGTTCTCCCTCCAAAGGAGTTTCTGCAGGATAAACCTTCTCTTCCACGAGAGTGCCTCTCTCGTCAGCAACAATGCTCGAAGCCATGGCTGCAGCTCCCGATGCCTGTGCTACAGTGTCTGGTATATCTTTTGGTCCTGAAAAAGCCCCACATGCATATACACCTTCCCTGGCCTGCAGTGGCTCAAATATCTTCCAGTCTAAAAAGCCGTACTCGTTCAGGGGAACACCAAAGATTCTGCTCAATTCTTCACTTGACTTGGGAGGTCCCAATCCTACAGATAAAACTGCCAGATCAAATTCTTCTTTTTGAATTTTTCCCTCTTCAGTCTCATAAGTCAGTATCAAATTCTGTGTTTCTGTTTCTTCAATACAGGGCACCCTGCTCCTGATATAATGCAGCCCATACTCAGACTGTGCCCTGTTGTAGAACTCCTCAAATCCCTTTCCATAGGTCCGCATGTCCATGAAGAAAATTGTGGGTTCCAGTTCTGGATTGTGCTCTTTTGCAATGATAGCTTCCTTGGTCGCATACATGCAGCACACAGCAGAGCAGTACTTGTTGCTCTTCTCATCTCTCGATCCCACACACTGCAAGAATGCCACCTTCTTTGGCACTTCCCCATCAGAAAGCCTTACCACATGACCTCCAAAAGGACCTGAAGCACTCAGAATCCTTTCAAATTCAGTTGAAGTCACCACATTCCTGTATCTGTCATACCCGTACTCTTTTAAAGATTCAGGTTCAAATTCATCAAATCCTGCAGCCAGTATAATACTGCCCACCCTGATTGTCTCAATCTTCTCCTTCTGATCGTACTCGATCGCTCCTGCCTGGCACAGTCTTTCGCACAATCCACACCCAATGCACACCTCCCTGTCTATAGTGTAGACCAGAGGAACTGCCTGAGGATAATCCACATAGACTGCACCTCTCAGGACCAGATTCCCATCATATACATTTGCTGCTTCTGCCGGGCAGTACTCAGCGCACACACCGCATCCTGTACATTTCTCAGCATTCACGTATCGAGGCCTCACTCTCGCTGTCACTGAAAAATTGCCAGGTTCGCCTTCCACATTCACAATATCTGCATTGGTCAGCAAGTGAATATTGTAATGCCTCCCTGCAGCTACCAGTTTCGGAGCCATGATGCACATGGAACAGTCTAACGTGGGAAAAGTCTTGTCCAGCTGTGCCATGACACCTCCAATCGTGGGTCTATTATCAACGAGATACACTCTGAATCCAGAATCAGCCAGATCCAGAGCAGCCTGCATCCCTGCAATACCACCGCCTACAACCATGATTGCTCCTACCACGGGATCACCTCATACCGCAGTGGATGACCTTCAATCCTCTGCACTCTCTGACCTCTCGCGAGCTGAACAAGATTCCGGACGACAACATCAGATGGTGTACCCAGCTTCTCTGCCAGTTCTTTGACAGACATGGGTCCTTCTTCCAGTGCTGTGAGAATGGAGCTTCGAATGAACTGGGTTTCAATGACATTATCCATGAAATTCTCAAATCTTTCTCTTTGAACCTGTTCACCAAACGTGTTTCCTTCTTCCAGTAAGTCTTTCTCTCTCCCTACTAACCATCTTACCCTGAAATCAGAGGCTTCCTCTCTGGCAGCTCTAATCTTCTGGAGATCTACCTTTGAGGGACCCAGACTCCTGATCAATTCAGTGAATTCATTGACAATATCAGCAAATCTCTGGCCTTCTGCTGCAGAAATCCATTCGAGTCCCAGCCTCTTTTCGTCAACACCAGCTGCTTTCAGTATCTTTCTCGTATTTTCCACTTTTTTCTCCGCCTGATAGTTTCCAGATATGTAGTGACAGTCTCCAGGGTGACATCCTGTTACCAAGACACCATCTGCCCCTTTTTCAAAAGCTGTAACAACAATAATAGGATCTACCCTCCCTGAGCACAGGACCCTGATAATTCGCAAATTTGGAGCATATTTGATCCTGGAAATCCCTGCCAAATCAGCTCCTGCATAGCTGCACCAGTTGCACATGAAACCAATGATTTTCGGATTGAACTCTTTCATTTAGCACCCCCCACGATCTCAAGAGCTCCCTCCACCTGGGCTTCAAGCTGCTCTTCTGTGAAGCAGTGAACAGTTATTGCTTTTCGCGGACAGCTGGCTGCACACACTCCGCATCCCTGACATGCTACTTCAATGATTTTCGCCTTTAACCCATCATCCGTTTCTTCTACTTCTGCAGCTCCGTAATCACAGAGTAGTTCACACAGTCCGCATCCAATGCACAGTTCCTCATCTACAAATGCCCTCACTGGTTCAAGTTCAACTTCATTCTTGGTGAGCAGTTCTGCCGCTACAGCAGCAGCAGCTCCTGCTTGTGCCACTGTATCAGGAATGTCTTTGGGAAACTGACAGCATCCTGCCACATAGATGCCGTGGATTGCTGTTTCTGCAGGTCTCAGCTTAGGATGGGCTTCCATGAGAAATCCATCTGGGCTCCGGGAAAGATGCAGCATCTTCGATAACCGTTCAATTCCCTCAGGAGGCCGTAACCCACAGGCCAGTACTACCAAATCCAGTTTATTTCGCAATAACAATCCTGAATCCGTATCTTCGGAAACGATGATCAGGTCATGATCTTCATCCTCTGAAATCTCTCCCGGTTTTCCTCTGATGAATATGATACCGTGGTCACGACTTCTTTGATAAAATTCTTCAAAATCCTTGCCTGGAGTCCTCATATCGGTATAGTAAACATAGATTTCTGAATCTGGATACTTCTCCCTGAGCATGGTAGCCTGCTTTACAGTCGCCATGCAACATATGCGTGAGCAGTATGGTGCACCTTCCTTTTCGTCCCGGGAACCCACACATTGTATAAATCCAATTCTTTCAGGCTCTCTCCCATCAGAGGACCGCACCACCTTTCCATGGGTCGGACCATCTGCAGAAACGAGTCTTTCGAAATCAAGGCTTGTAATAACATTGGGGTAAACACTGTACCCATACTCTTTTTTCAGAGCAGCATCATACACGGCAAACCCTGTAGCGAGAATTATGGCTCCAACATCCAATTCCAGGATCTCTTCATTCTGATCAAAATCAACAGCTTTCGTAGGGCAGTTCTTCTCACAGAGCCTGCATCCTCCCTTTGTCAGGTGAAGACAGTTTTCAGGATCAATCAGATAGTAGTTCGGAACAGCCTGTGCAAAGGGTATGTATGCTGCCTTTCTCTTTTTCAAACCCCTGTTGAATTCATCATCAACTTCAACAGGGCATTTCTCAGCGCAGGTGCCGCACAGCCTGCACTCTTCTGTTATGTAACGAGGCTTTTCTTTCACCCTCACATGGAAGTTTCCTGCATGACCTGATACATCTTCAACATCAGCATAAGAAATCAATTCAATGCGCTCATGCTTACCTGCATCTGCCATTCGGGGAGAGAGAATGCACAGGCTGCAGTCTAACGTGGGAAAAGTCTTGTCCAACTGTGCCATGTGTCCGCCAATGCTTGGATTTTTCTCCACCAAATAGGTTTTTATCCCTGTATTTGCCAGATAAAGTGCAGAGAAAATGCCTGCCACTCCGCCACCCACGACCAGGGCAGATTGCGTGACCCTGGATTTCTGTTTCTCCAGCGGTTTCAGGAGAGCAGCTCTCTTGACTGCCATTCTCACCAGGTCTTTTGCCTTTTCTGTGGCTTCTTTTCTATCTGTGTGCACCCAGGAGCACTGCTCACGGATATTCACCATCTCAAACAGGTATGGGTTCAGCCCAGCACTTTCACACGTTTTCATGAATGTATCCCCATGCATGCGGGGACTGCACGAGGCTACGACCACTCTGGACAGATTGTGCTCTTTAATGTCTTCCTGTATGCTCCTCTGTCCATTATCACTGCACGTGTACATAGACTCTCTGGCAACCACCACACCTGAGAGGGTCCTGGTATACTCTGCTACTGCAGCCACATCCACGACAGCCCCAATATTCAACCCACAGTGACAGACATACACTCCGATTCGCGGCTCTGCCTGCACATTCATTCTATTCACCCAATTTCTTGAGCAAGCCACGCACTGGCACCCTGTTTAACTTCAATCCCAGTTCATCAGGTGAAAGTCCCAAAGCTAACCCGATCAACTGCGGGAGAAACAGAACAGGAATATCAAATTTCTCTCCACTCACAGTCTCAATGCGCCTCTGATTGACATCGTACATGACATCGCAGAAGGGGCACACTAATACCATGGCGTCTGCTCCCGCTTTCTTTATGTGATGCAGTTTCTGTCTCACCATTTCCAGAGTGACAGCTTCATCGATTCCCAAAATAGCTCCCCCGCAGCACTGCTTCTTGTTCTCATACTGGACAGGATTACTCCCCACAGTAGATATCAACTCCTCCAGACTGTAGGGAACCTCAGGGTCCTCGAATCCTTCATATATTTCTGACGGCTTCGTGTAGTGACACCCATAATGAGCCGCAATATTCAGATTCAGGGGTTTTGCCATTTCTTTGATCGTGTCTCTGTTCTCGTACAGAACGCGGGCAGCATGTTTTATCTCCATATTTCCCTTATATTCTCTTTCTACAGGTTTCAATGCTCTATTTATTCTTTCCCTCGTTTTCTCATCTTTCATAGCCAGATTCGCTCTCAGCAAAGATCCATTGCACGCACTGCACATGGTCATAACGGGCAGATTCTCAGATTCAGCAACAGCCAGGTTTCGTGCAGCTACAGCCAGGTATGTATCATGGTCGATAGATTCTAGAGGAAATCCACAGCATGCAAAATCCTCCAGATCTACTAGAGAGATTCCCAGTTTCTCCATCACACGTCGGGTAGCTACCTCATAAGCCATCGTTCTTACAGGAACTGTGCACCCCAGAAATAAGGCATATTTCACTTGATCACCCTGTCCATTCCAGTCTTACTGTAAATCTCTCTGATCTCATCTCTTCTTTTTTCAACCTTTGGCAGTCCCAATTTCTCTCTTCTTTCGTTCTCGAAATCCGTGATCTCATATAATCGTCCATGTTCTCCAATCAGTCGCCCCTGTTCTCTGTAAGCAGGATGGATGTATCCACTCTTTGCAGCAATGTTCCTGATAGCAGACATCAAGTCTGGAATTCTCACATCCTGGGGGCAGCGCTCGGAGCAGGTATAACAGGCAGCACAATACCACACAAAATCTTCCTGCACAACACTGTCCCTCATTCCAAGAACAGCCATCCGGATGATTCTTCTAGGATTGAATTTCTCACTAATAGAAGCTACAGGACATCCAGACGAACAGGTAGCACATTGTACACATTTCATGATGTGTTCTCCTCCTGGTTGGGAGGCAATCTCATACTTGAAGTGGGGATCGAGTTCGTCCATGTTGATGACTTCTTTTTTTTCCATTTTCTCACTCCTTATGGCGTGATTTTCTCTTTTACCTTCTCTTTTGGGGTCAGAGATTCAGTCTCCCTGTACATATATAAAGTTTATGGATTCCAATTTATAAACTTTTCGCTATAGAAAATGTAAAAAAGGCTGACCAATTTTTTACTCGTAGAATTTGTGAGGGAAAGAGCGAGACAGAATGAGTAACAATAGTACCAGGAACTACTGCAAAAAAAGAAAGAAAAGGAACGTGTTTAAAAAATCGTGTTTAGAACGTGTTTAGTGAGACCGGTTGCAGAGCAACCGGTCTCGAAGGGGGTGAAAGATCCGTGCCGAAAGGTATTTATAGCTTAG
>CAZFAR010000103.1:0-8298 GCA_964516825.1 uncultured Thermococci archaeon | reverse complement strand
AAGATTGCCCTCGCTGCCCTCATCATTGTGGCAGCACTCTCGTCCAAGGGGAGAGTTGCGTGGTATGGAGAAAGAGAGTTTCTGGACAGTGTCAAAGCACTGGAAGATGAGGGATACACCATCAAGTACATCGATACTCTTGACGAGGAAACACTCTCTTTTTTCGACGGTCTGGTCATCTGCTTTGCTGAACCATCGCAGAAAGAGAAGGATACAGTACTGACCTTTGTGGAGAAAGGAGGAGGTCTCCTCATCATTTACAATGCAATCCAGTATCCTGAGGCAAACCATGTATTTTCTCAGTATGGACTGGAAAAGACCCTTGATACTGAAAGTGATATTGTTTTCCCCTTTCTGGCAAAAGAAACTGTCGAGGAGATGAAAAAGCGAATTGCTGTCTCTCAGAAGGGGAGGGGAAGAATCATCACAGTGGGATATGATCCCCTTACCTTCCAGACCATTTCCTTACTGGTGGATGTGGATCGAATATTCAGTTTTGGATTGAGCTGGCTGTGCCAGGACTGGCATGTGAAAATGACACAGCAACTTCTGGCAAGAAGAAGGATTGCGATCATCGTTCCCGTACTTGTTGTTGCAGTGGGATTGGTGGGAGGATATTATCTCTATAGGAGAAGAAAGAAGAGGCCAGATAAAGCGGAAAAAATTCGGGAGTTAAAGGCCAGATTCGTTTATGGTGAGCTCTCAAGAGATGAATATCAAAAGGAACTGGAAAAACTCGGAGGCGTCCATGGGAAGGGATTGGATAAAGAATGAAAGTTTCCCATTTTTCATTTTTTTATGAGCTGTGACTTTTTCAGCTAGAAAATGTTACACGTGTAACATTGACTGCATACCTTTATAAGCAGGATGTAATAGCAGCAGTCATGACTGTTCTGGTGGACTCAGATCTGTGTAATGGCTGCAGCCTTTGTGCGGATAATTGTCCTCAGGGTGTATTTGAATTGAAAAATGGTAAATCCAATGTCATTCGTGAGGAAGACTGTTTGAAATGCCATCTATGTGAAGTAACCTGCGAAAATAAGGCAATAACTGTAGAAGAAGGCTAGAAGAATTTTGATCAGGAAAAGTGGTTATACGCTCATTTGCTCGTTGTCATGGGAGAAAATGTGAACTCCTTCAAGACTTCGCAATCGGTCCAGAGATTCCAGAGCATCCACCGGATTGTATAAGACACCCACGATGTTCCTTTTCTCAAGATTCTCTCTCAATGGCGCAATGTCGCCGCAGTATATGTAATCTTTATCAGCGTGAACAACAACAGACTGGTGTCCTGGTGTATGTCCGGGAGTTGGTAGAATATCGATTGAATCAGAGAATTTGCAGTCTCCATGGACAGTGATGAAGTCCAACCCATCGAAGAATTCTTCAATGTACGCAGCTCTCTGGAACCTGTGGGGCTGATAAGCATATTCCAGTTCTCCCTTCTGGACGTAAGTCTTAGCATTTGGAAACAGAAAATTGTTTCCTGTGTGATCCATGTGCAAATGGGTGTTGATCACTGCTGTTATATCCTTGGGAGTGAGTCCTTCGCTCTTGAGGGAGTGGAGCAGAGTCTGTGTCCTTTCAGTCTGGTAAAACTTTCTGTAGGATTCGGGAAGTTCTCCTATGCCTGTATCAATCAGAATCTTTTCACCATCTGTCTCCACTAATAGAGGTTTCAGGGCTGCTTTGTACAGCTTTCCATAGTATGGGGTTTTCCCGTATACCAGGAGCCCCATATCCAGAATGAAATACCCATCTGAGAGCAGTTTGACCTTCATGCTACCACCCAATTCCTTTTCGAGCTTGTATGCCTCTAGTGTATGGATGTTTTATTTCCAACATTTCTGTGACATAATCTGCAATCTTCACAATCTGTGGGGGACAATTTCTTCCAGTGAGGACCAGTTCCACAGTCTTGGGTCTTTTTTCTATGAGGGTTACTACCTCATCTGCAGAAATCAGTTTGAAATCCATGGCTACACAGATTTCATCAAGGATTACCATATCATATTCTTGGGAGAATATCACTTCTCTGGCGTATTCTAATCCTTCTTGAGCTAATTTAATGTCCTCAGGATCTGGATTTTCTTTTGAGACGAATTCTGGTCTTCCAAATTGCTTGATCTCGAAATTTGGTAGTATTCTTGCTGTTTCCAATTCTCCGTAGTTGATTTTTCCTTTCATGAACTGGATCATTACTACATTGAATCCGTGACCTGTGGCGCGCACTGCCAACCCTAGGGCTGCTGTAGTTTTTCCTTTTCCGTTGCCAGTGTAGACGTGGACTAATGCATTTTCCATGGGACACGTTTCGAAGTTTGAATAAAAGGTTTTCTATCGAAATCTCCTCATCTCCTAAGTGCTTTCTAAAATCTCCTAAGTGCCTACTAAAATTGTAGGTTGTGAGATGATTGCATGGTTAATATCTATGGAATGACAGATCAGAAGAATTTAGTGGCCAAAACAATTCCATTATCAAACTTCGCTTAATGAGATCACAGTGGAGCTCACAAAAATGAGGATCGGATGAGGATGAGCCATAAGACTAATAAGGTACGAAGATTCTCAACACACCATACTCTGTTATGTAAAGTCTTTTATAGTATTGAGGGAAAACAGTAATGATGATGAAAGAACATTATTTCCATTCCAGAACGCAATCCCACAATGCCTCTGAATTTGGGGGAGGAGGAGGCGACGATGTAGGGGGTGATCCTCCCAGGTTCATCCCTAAACATTTATATACGTAGATACGTAGATATTTGTATAATATGGGTCCATCCTTCTATGAAAAACGTTATATATGATTTCTGATTAGAACAAGTGATTATGATACAGATAAATCTGCGTACAAATCCCGTCCTCAGAGGGCAGATGCTCGAGGGAAATGTGTGCATTACACCTACATCCTCCTACACGCCTAGGGAAGTCAAAGTTCTGCTCATCCAAACAGAGGGGTACCCCTCCTCTTCAGATCTGGAAACTTATTTTCTTTCTGAATCTGTCACACATGTCTTATTCCCTGAAAAAAGGAAAGAAATTACACCCTTTATCACTTTCATTGACTTTGAGTATCTTATCCCTGAAAATGCACCATTTACCATTCATAACGAGTTTTTAAGCGTTACATGGGAAATCAAGGTCTCTATAAAGACTGGAATAATCCCAAAAAAGGTATCAAAGCAACTTGTGGTTTCACCTCATGTGCTGAAGAGTGTAATACCGCCGACTCCAAATGAGATTCCTCTTTCTGAACGGTGGGGGAATCCGCTTAGGGGACACTCATCTTTTTCATGGGAATTCCCAGGTGAATTTCACATGAGCAAATACGTGGATATATCCACAGATAAAGAGAAGTACTCTCTCGGAGAGACAGTATCTGGTAATCTGTTCTTCTGCAAGAATGTCGATGATGCAGATCTGGATATATATCTTGTATCTATTTTCGAAATAAAAGAAAATATGACAAGAGAAGAAGGAAAACTGATGTTGCATATGCATGACACGTTTCTCAAGGGGCTGCAACTCCCATTTTCTTTTGAAATCCCTGTCACTGGTTATCCTACATTCAGAACAAAACACTCAAAGATGCGGTGGGTAGTGCGGGCAGTGATTTCCAAACGATTTCGATTCACCTCGGTGAGAGAACGCGAAATTGAAGTTGCCCCTTTGATATTCTAGATACCAGATTCTGGTGATTGGAAAGCACCTGCAACCCCAAAATTTATATACAAACTGAATCTCTACACACTATGGAACGAAAGGAAGTTCTCTGGGAAAAGCTCAAGAGAAAAGGCCTCTCCGATATTGAGATTGAAGAAAGAATAAGACAGAAACTTGAAGAAGTGGGAGGCCTCCTCACTGAAGAGGGTGCCCTGACCATTATTGCAAATGAATTGGGAATTATTGAAGAACCAGAATACTTGAGAATTGCAGATCTAATCGATGGCATGAGCAGTGTGAATATTCTTGGGAGAGTCCTGGGATTCACAGAACCCAGAGAATTCCAGAGAAGTGATGGTTCAGTTGGAGCTGTCTCAAACATCATTCTTGCAGATAAAACAGGAAAGACTGCCCTAACGTTGTGGGATCATGAAGTCAGACTCACAGAACAGATCAAGAGAGGTGATATTCTCAAGATTGTAGACGGGATTACCAGAGAAGGAAAGAGAGGCGTCCAGATCCAATTAGGAAGGGGAAAAGTCATTCTGAATCCAGAGGACGATCCCCGCATCAAAGAGATACCCCCTTTATCCGTGTTGGCAGCCAGACCTACAGAGAGGAAGAACATTGCAGATCTGGAGGAAGGAGACAAATTCTGCGAAATCCGCGCCACCGTCGCCAAGCTGTATACCGTTAGATTCTACGAAGCCTGTCCTGAATGCTACAAGCGGGTCATCTTCAAGAACAATGTCTTTTACTGTCCAAACTGCAACAAGAAGGTGGATCGGAAAAGAGTCATGATCTTCGAAGCTGGCCTGGATGATTGTACAGGATTTGTAAGAGCCAGCTTCTTCGACAGGAAGGCAGAAGAAATCCTCCAGAAATCCACATCAGAAGCATACTACAAGGTCAAGGACTACCTTTCCAAGGGGTACGATCCCCGCTCTGCCCAGAGGCAGTACATGAATGAGCACCATACAGACCTTCTGGGACAGGAAGTCTTAGTTTCAGGTGATGTCACATACAATGAGTATACCGGGCTCACTCTAAACGTGAGAGAGATCAAAGAGTTAGATATATTGAGCGAATGCTACCGCATCATGGAGGAATTCGCATGAGGAGACCTGTTGCCCCTGAAAAAGATATTTCTGACATCGATGAGAATGATATCCGCGTTTCTCTCATTGGAACTGTCGTACAAAAGGACTCCATACAGTACTCCATGGTCATTGATGATGGTACTGGCTCCATTACTGTGCTTGCAGACAAATTGTTTGAAGTACAGTCCGTCGTTCGTGTGATCGGCCATCCCCAAGTAAGGGGCGAACCTGTAATAGATGCAGAGATTATTCAGGATTTCACTGACTTTGACCTTGAATTGTTCAGGAAAGTGAAGGAGATGGAATCATGAAAAAGAGAGCAGCATCCCACAGATTAACTTTAGAGGAAATCCACAGAGGAGAATTCGTTTCAACAGAAGAGGATTTCGAGCTGAATTATTTAATAACAGAAGACGCTCGCAAGGTTTACAGAGCTAAAGTGGTGGCAACCGTAGTATCAGAGCCTTATATATCAGATGATGGAGCCTACGGGAGAATGCAGCTCGATGATGGCTTTGACACTGTATCTGCTTCCGTCTTCAGGGAACAGACATCTCTCCTGGAGAATGTTGGAATGGGAGACCTGGTCCAGGTCATTGGGAAGATCAGAGAGTGGCAGGGTGAAAAGCAGCTGACGTTGGAGGCTGTAGCGAAGGTGCATCCCAATTTCCTGATACTCCACAGACTGGAGATTCTGAAAGCCAGAAAGGAACATCAGGAGATTTTGAGAAAAGCTCAGAAAATTTACAGTGAAGAAGGAGAAAAGGTGAGATCTGCGAGAGAAAGGGCAAAACAGGAGGGAATACCCACAGATATTGTGGAAGCATTGGATGAGCTCAAGTACCTGGAGGAGAAAGAGGAAGGTCCAGAAGTATCCCGGACCGAGATCATCAAGAACAAGGTGCTCTCTTTGATTGGCGAGCATCCTGATGGCCTGGAGATGGATGCAATTCTCGCTGCATTCGCTGATACTTATACCTCGGATGAGATAGAGGAGGCAGTCAGAGACCTGCTCAGCAGTGGCGAAATATTTGAGCGGAGAATCAATGTTTTCGTGAAGGTTTAATCAGAACAGTTCTTATTCTCCTGAAGAATCCCAGGAGGATGGTTGTTTCTCTTTCGGAGAGGAAAGCTCTGGATAAGACTCTCTTGAGAACAATTCTCCATATCTTTTTCCTGTGTTCTCTTTTCTCTATTATATCTGATATTCTATCAAATTCCTGAAGAATTCTTTCTCTTTTTGCTTTTGATTTTGTTTCCCTTTTTTCGCTCTTGAAGAGTTCATACAGCAAGATGCAGCACGCAGAAGCCGCATTCAGGACGGGATATTCCTCTGATGCAAGAATGGAAACCAGAAAGTCGCACTGCCCAATTTCTTCATTAGTTAGACCACTGCTCTCTCTGCCCAAGACGATTCCCAGATTCCCTTCAATTCGCTTGAGATCGCCCGGTGCCAGAGCAGTCTTGAGCAGACCTCCAACCTTTGAGGTAGTGGCTACAGATACATCCACTAAATTGAGCGCATCGGAAAATGAGTCTGTAACTACTGCTTTTTCCAAGATATCAGCAGCATGCACAGCCATTTTTCGTGCTCCTTCAAGGGAACAGGGGTTCACAAGTATCAATTGTTCTGCTCCAAAGTTTTTCATGCAGCGTGCAATGCTCCCGATGTTGCCTGCAGACTCAGGTTCTACAAAAATGATAGAAATCATACCATGGAAAAGGGATGGATCAATATAACCCTTGCTTCTTTGTTACACGTCTGCCATATAATGCATACAAGATACAATGTGCATATTCATGAAGGACATCTGTTCTGTTCCAAGGTCGCACGTTTGTGTCTGGTAGCTCGATAACATTTCCGTACGAAACAGGTTTGTTTCCTTTGGGATATTTGATCTGTACTTGCGATCGTACCCAATTCACTTTTCCTTCTATCCAGAGATATTCATCCGTTACGTAATCCATGGCCTTCCACTGCAAATCTTCAAGAGGGGCGTAGTATGTGTCCAAGTAGATTGTAGAACCTTCTGATGCTGTTCTTGTAGGTGTTCTATATGAATAAATAGTATCGAATATCCCGTATGTAACGAAAACAATGTAGGATTCACAGAATATTTTGGCATATACATTTTTACTTCCTGTCATAGCGATGTTGAATTCATAGTATCCGTTATCATTGGTCTGAGATGTTGCAAGTTTTGCATCGATAAGAGTATCTTCCCAAAGCTCCACTCTAGCACGTCTGATAGGGTAGGACACTCCGGCACTCACCATGTACTTAGCAAAACCGTTGATTCCTGCAACACCGGCGGGAAGTGGCTGTACCTGAAAAACCGAAGCTACGTTCTCCGCGGTAGAAAAAGATAGCAATAGCAAAACCGCTATTCTTCTCAGTTCCTTCAGGGGTGAGCTCAATTTAAAGCCTCCTTTTTTTTGACTAACTGATGTACATTTGAAATCCATATTTCAGGCTCTCGTGGCCATATGCAACAGTTCCCACAAACCAAAATCTGCCTATCTCTGTCGGGACAACTCTTACCTGAATTGCCGTAATTTCCTCTGCCTCCCTGAGATCTCCTGTCCACTCCAAAGCTCCACTGACTAAGATGAATTCTTCCGGTAGTACTACAAATGCTCTCACATTAAGCAGATCTTCTGACGCTATTATTGAAAAAGTCAAGACTATTTCTTCATTCACTTTTGGATCAGGCGGTGCATGCAAGATCATATTCACCATCATCAATTTTGCTTCACCTTCAGGTGAAATTGGATAGAACCTTGTTCTACTGACCTGCCCACTATCTTTCGAGGTTAGAAAATAGAGATAATACGTTCGGTCTTTCTCGTGCTTGCCATCAAGCATGCCCTTAACGTAGGCATAGATGTTCAACTCTCCCTCTTGGATGACTTTCACAGCAAATCTGATCTGGATAACTTCATCCCTGCCAATATCACCTTTCCAGTATATATCGCCCTGTACTAGCTCAATACCTTCAGGCAGGAAGACTTCTATTTCAGTATTAAGAGAATCCACGAAAGGTTTCACACTGAAGGCAATCTCAACCTCTGCATTCAGAATGGGCTCTCCTGTAACAACAAAATCTCCTCTGAAGTAGTCCTCATAGAAAGATGTCTCAGTTCCTTCTTTCTGCTGAATACATCCTGTACAGCTAACCAAAGATATGACAACCAACATTGAGCTGAATCCTTTCTTCCATCTCTTCCCGCATGAACGAATGCTATCTGCCATTATGACCACCTTGATACATCCATCTCTTTCAAATATATAAGATCTTCTCCTATTGCGACATTCTCAAGATAACTGCAGTATAAGACAATTATGAATTGCAGTAACATTCTTATTTCAAGTGATCGCCAGGTGTTGGGGGACAACATGTTACGTTACACGTGTAACATCTTGAAAACCAAACAATTATAAGTTCCAAAAGAATTAAAAAGCCAACACTCCTTCCAGAGTGGATAGATCTCTCCACACGAAAACTACTAAGAAGTGATTAAATGAAACATG
>CAZFAR010000102.1:0-8330 GCA_964516825.1 uncultured Thermococci archaeon | reverse complement strand
CAGAGGAACTGGAAAGACTGCTTTATGATATCATTATCCTCCAAGGCGAAGGCTAACTAATATGAAATCATTCAGAACAAAATGCAAGAGAGAATCACTTCATATCCGATTATACTGAGAGCTTTGACAACATCTTCTCCAGAAACAACCTGTAATCGTTTGCTCATACATCCACCATGACTGTTGCTATTAGGGATTTGGGCGGGTCAGGAATTTCCTCTCCTTCAGCTTCAAGATCTTCAATGCAGAGAAGTATGACTTCTTTGATATTCTCCAAAGCTTCTTCAATCGTTTCTCCTTGGCTATAACAGCCCTGCAGTGAGGGGCATGTTACCACATAACCGCCAGTTTCATCTGGTTCGATTATGACTTTGTAGTCATATGACGTCATTTTTGCACCTCGCATATTTGTAACAATTAACGCTTATTAACCTTACGCATACTTGCCGCCCTGCTCATTTAATCTTTTGGAATCCCATACAATGGCGATACCATACAAGAGCCCCAGGATTGTCAAGTTTTTTGGTCTCATGAAAACATGATGATAGTGAATGTTACGTTGCATTTTTATGAAGTAAATGCATGATTTACTACAAAGGAGGACTAGATTATTGGCAGCATCAAAATCCTTATATAGAGTTGGATTCCAACAGGAAAACATGCCTGAACAGGCTACGATTCAAGACGTATACGAAACCCTAAAGAAAATAGAAGAGAAAATGGTTACACGAGAAGATGTGGAAGCACTCATTGATTCGATTGAAATTCTCAGTAGTCCAGAAACGATGGAAGCACTTCACAAGAGTGACCAAGATATCGAAGCAGGTCGTGTCAAAGAAGTTACTTCTGTCAAAGAGTTGCTTGATGAGCTGTGAATATGACTTGGGTCGTAAAGCGAACAGACACCTTTCTAGAATCACTACAGAACATCAAGAAGGACAAGAAGGCGGTCGAAGAACTCGGTAAGAAGATTGAACGGCTACAAGAGGATCCAATACATGTTGGTAGTTGGCTTTCCGGTGAGTTACATCGCAAGAAGGCAACAAGAATAGCAAGAAGATATCGTCTCATTTTCACACCAAATGAAGCTAACAAGACTGTCTATCTCAATTGGATAGACCATCGAAAGCATGTCTACTGATTCTAGACGACGACGAATTAAGTGACCTGAATTTATCTCAGGCTTGATTTCGAGGTTGAAAAAAAATAACAGCAAAGCGAAAAAAAAAAGATTTCATTTTCAGGAACAGATTCCGCCTCTGCTTCATTTCTGCGACTTCTCCAGCAGTTTTCTGATCTTGACCAGTTCTTCAAGCATCCGTGAGGATGTATCTTCCTCATACGTTTCCACTGCTACAGGCTTTATCCCTCTAACATACTGCATGATGAAGCTGCGGAGTTCCTCAAACTGCTCTACGCCCCCTATTCTCATTTCAGAAACTCCAGCAGTCCCTGAAGGGGCGGAATATCCAGCAGTCTGAACTTTCAATGAAGCAATACGCAACATTCGCGAGATAGGGCCCTGTTCAACGTCAATGTTCGTCACCCTGTTGTAAGGGACGATACTTGTCTTTTTGAACCAGACTCCCCTTCTCCATTCGATTTCTGTGTCAGAAAAGTGATAGAGCATGGTCTCATAATATTTGGGAATCCAGTAGAGGACTAAAATCACAATAGGAAGCAAAATTATAGCGAGGACAATTGTGATGTAGAAAGTCACCACAACGGGAGCGAAAACTGCCACTGGGAAATACCAAATGAATACAGAAAAAACAAGTGCCAGCACAAGATAGACATGGTAGAGAGTCTTGAACTGAGGAGCAGGCTTGAATTCTCTATCTTTGAGTAAGGTTCCTTTTTCCATGGTCATTGTAAGTGGTAGAATATATAAGAGTTTGCTGAAAGACTGGCAAACCAATCACTCTTTCAATAACCATCGCACAGGATAATCAAGAAAGATCTGGAAGAGCTTCTCAATGAATTGTCCTCGGAAACGGCAATAAGTAAAAGGAAATTCCGGAATGTTACACGTGTAACATCAGGCTCATGACGTGCGTCTGCACCAATTAAATCAAGCATTCCCGTATTTTTCGAACAGCAAGACTCCCAAAACCAATACAATTCCACTGTATACCACTACTACCACAAAATCCAGCACCACAGTTGAGCTCATGACTGGTGCACCTCTCAGGAACAGGGACGTCAATGCATCAGTCACATAGTAACTGGGAACGAACTTTCCAATACTCTGTGCAATTCTCGATAGTCCCACTGAAACGAATGTTCCCAGAAACATCTGCGGCAGTATGAACATGAAGGAAATACCTGTAGCAGATCCTGGAGACCTTGAAACAGCTGCAGTGATCAGCCCGAATCCAATGCAACATAGTGCAAATGTGCTGACAATCAGGAATGCAAAGAGAAGGCCAAAAATACCAGTATCGGGGGAGTAGCCAACAAGAAAGGCCATCAAAAACATTAAAGCCGCCTGGAGAACAGCCATTCCCACGTAAGAGAGTGCATGACCTGCCATGAATTCCCCGGCTGATGCAGGTGTTGTATTGATCCTCCTGAGCAGCCCCCTTTCTCTATCAACAGTGAGTGCCTGGGCGACTATCATGGTCAAAAAGATAGCAGCAAAGGCAAATAGGCCAGGCGCCATGTAGTCAAACATGGTGAGCTCTTCTGCCTCTACAAGGGATGGGATACCAATACGTACAGGAATTGAAGGAGAAACGGACTGATCTCCTGTAACTGTTGTTACCAGTACCTGCTGGATAATTGGCGGAATTGCCTGCACAGCAAACATCGAGCCACTATCCAGGTACAAATCAATGGTAGCTTCTACCCAGAGAGAAGGATCTCCTCTTGATTCTGAAAAGGACGTGCAGCTCTGCCCAAAATTCTCAGGGACGACCATGACTGCCTGAATTTTCCCCTGCAAAAGATCATTTTGAGCATTTTTCTCATCTTCATACGCATGTATCTCCACTATGTCTACAGCCCTCAGATTCTCTATTAATGTGCTGGACCATTCGTGTGGCCCTGAATCCATGTTGACCACTCCAACCTGGTACACGGTCTGATCACCTCCAACAGCTCCAAAAGAAATCCCGAATATCACTGTCAGAACGACTGGAAACAATATGATCATGAAGAGACTGGCAGGTTCTCTGATCAACATTTTCAAATCTTTCTTGGCAAAGGAAAAGACTCGCTGAGCTTTCATTAGACTCCCTCCCTTATGCGTCTTCCTGTTAGTTCAATGAAGACCTCTTCCAGATCTTTTGCATTGTACTTCTCTCTCAATTGAGCTGGAGAACCCAGTGCAATGAGCCTCCCATAGTCTATTATTCCGACACGATCACACAGTTCTTCAGCTTCTTCCATGTAATGGGTAGTCAAGATGATCGTCTTACCCTTTTCTTTCAATTCTTTGATAAAATCCCAGACAGCACGGCGGGATTGGGGGTCCATGGCAACAGTCGGCTCATCAAGAAAGGCTATTTCAGGATTATGGACCAAAGCCATGGCCAAATTTACTCTGCGTCTCATTCCCCCGCTGTATTTTCCTACACGCCTGTCAGCATCTTCCTGTAGGCCCATTTTCTCTAAAAGGGTTAATATATTCTTTTTCAAGTCTTCCTTTGGCAATACGTGGAGATTAGCAAAGAACTCCATGTTTTCTCTTCCTGTCAAATAGGGGAATACTGCTGTATCCTGTGGGCAGACTCCGATCAGGGTTTTCACTCTTTTTGGCTCTTTGAGAACATTGTATCCGCCCACCGTAACGGACCCACTCGTGGGCTTCAATAATCCGCACAGAACATTTATAATAGTGGTCTTCCCAGCACCATTGGGTCCTAGTAATCCAAAGAGTTCTCCCTTGGAAACAGCGAGAGACAACGCGTCTACAGCTTTTACATCTTCAAATTCCTTGGTCAGGTTCTCTATGATGATTTCTGGCTTCATGGTTATCAGTTGGGTTCAACAGTTTCTTGCTTTTAAAAGTTGCGGTCAAGGTCAAGCAGGATTTGGAGGTCTTTGGAAGTTGCATGTTACACGTGTAACAAATCTTATAAAACCTGCGAATTGGCACATACCAAACTCAAAAACCATAACCTTATATAGGAATAAAAAGAATATTTCTCATGAGAATTGGAGAAGCCTTAATTGGGGATGGACTGGAAGTCGCCCACATTGATCTGATCATTGGAGAAAAAGATGGTGCTGTAGGACATGCCTTTGCCAACAGCCTGGCTCAGCCCTCTTATGGTCATACACCCATGTTAGGTGTGATTCGTCCCAATCTACCGCCAAAGCCTTCCACTCTGATCGTACCCAAAGTGACAGTGAGAACCTTCAAGGATGCTGGAAAGATCTTTGGACCAGCACAGGCAGGAGTCGCCAAGGCAGTGGCAGACGCAGTAGAAGAAGGGTTGATCCCTAAAGAGCACTGCGATGATTGGGTCGTCATCGTTTCTGTATTCGTCCATAAGGATGCCCAGGACTACAGAAAGATCTACCAGTACAACTACGGAGCTACCAAACTGGCCATCAAAAGGGCTATGGAGAATTACCCGTCATTAGACAAGGTCATGAGAGAGAAGGACAGGGCCACGCATCCTATCATGGGGTTCAGAGTATACCGTTTGTGGAATCCACCGTATCTGCAGGTAGCTTTAGATCTGACCTCTGAAGAACAGGTAGGAAAGATCATTGAGAAACTTCCTGTACGGGAGCGGCTACTTCTGGAGGCTGGAACTCCCCTGATCAAGAACTGCGGAATTGAAATCGTGGAAAAAATCAGAAAGATGCGAGAAGAAGCCTTCATCATCGCAGATCTAAAGACTCTGGACGTGGGAAGGCTCGAAGTGAAGATGGCTGCAGATGCTACAGCCGACGCAGTTTGCATTGCTGGACTGGCTCCCAATGAATCAGTAGAAAAATCCATACAGGAAGCGCAGAGACAGGGAATCTACTCCATTGTGGATTTCATGAATGTACCGGATGTTGAAGGAAGACTGAAATCTCTGCGGTACAAGCCTGATGTTGCCTTATTGCACCGGAACGTGGATGTGGAGACTGCAGCACGGGAACGCGGAATAGAACTGGAGACCAAATGGGGCAGCGTATCAGCTATCAAGAAACTGGTCAAATTGGTTTCTGTGGCAGGTGGAATAACACCTCAAACGTGCCAGGATGCTCTTGACAAGCATGTTGATGTAATTGTCGTGGGAAGGTACATTATTCGTTCTCACGATCCGTATCAGGCTGCCAGAGACTTCCTGGAGAAGATGCCCCCAGATCCTGATACCATGCGGCTGATCCTGGATGAAGATGAGGTTGTGGGAACGTAGGCTTTCACTTCAGATTCGGTTTCTTTTTTTCTTGAATTTGTCACTTCTTGATTACTAAAGTTCATTTCACTCTTGAGTCAGTCACTGGTCACCAAAAAGCTTATATAAGAAGGGTTAGTAATACTCACTAATGATGATGATAAGAGGTGATGAATATGCCTATTGCTATAGCACCTGTAGATAGAATCCTGCGGAAAGCTGGCGCGCAAAGAGTGTCCAGAGCTGCTGCACTGGAGTTGAGAGACATTGTGGAGAATTTTGCCCACAGAATGGCAAGAGAGGCAGTGAGAAAGACAGATCAAGCAGGTCGGAAGACTGTCCATAAAGACGATGTTGTGCAGGCTCCGAGGTTGATAGTGGAACGAGTGAAAGAGAATATCGTTATAGATGTGGAAGCAGAGGTTTTGAGAGAACTCGAGGATCTGATACCACCCCGTGAATAGCTTTTCATGGCTATCCAGGGAATGTTGACAGTCTGGAGTGTTCATCCTAATTAGTATCAGTTACCTTTCTGATGTGGTAACCGAAATTAGTCTTGACAATATTTGGCATACCTTTTTAGAATCCTGTAACTGATAAAAGCTAAGGTGAAGATACATGAAAATCCCAGGAGGATGGCCTTTCGAACCCCTCGGCGGCGACATCGAATCAGATGGAGAAAAGCCCCCAGGGGGAGGTGGAGTTCCCAGTTGATTCATCTGGTTCCTTGAACTTGAACCAAATGTCTAAAAAGTTCTAATCCCAAGACATCATATCCAAAAAAATGTATAGGTGAACATATGCCCGACGAGTATAAGTACAGTGTCTACCGACCTGAAGGTAAAGCACAGAGGATCACTCTCCAGATGTTAAAAGAAATGAAGATGGACCAGTTGTTGGAAGAACTCAAAGACCTTTGCGAAACCAGAGACTAAAATCGAAATAGTCCCTTCTGTTCCTGTTCAGGTATTTTTCTAGTTCTTTGCAGCAATTTTCTTCATTTTCTGATTTAGAATTGTCTTATAAAATTTATGAAATATCATGTCGGCGGAAATAGGCGGAAACTGAAACTCTCTAGTATTAAGAAGGATTTTCCCAATTAAAAAGCAGATATTGGAAGGCATCTGGGAATATGGGCTCTCCGCTGAGAGGCCTCAGTGTTTGAGAAGAAGGTTATGGGGGCAATGGTTTGTTGAGCCTCGGGGGGATTTACCCTTCCAACCAATACCTTCCAACTACTATTAGTAATGGTACCCATCATTTATAAAGCTTCCGATTATTGTGAATATCACAATTTATGACCTTGATTTTCTGTATTAGTCCACCTCTAATGAGAAGGATATAAAAAATTGCCTCAAAGAGGTCAAAATTAAGAAATAGGAACAAATTCAAGAGAGATGTCATCGGACATAAGACAGAACAGTACCCGATCATGCGCAAACTCGGGGCAGAACAAAGGTCAAGTATCAAACCCCAAACCTTATAAGAATCCTGACAAGGATCAACCATGAATCTTGCCCACGTGCTCATGGACGTACTCCTTCCCATTTTCCTGATCTTCGGAATAGGATACCTATTGGGAAAGAAGAAGAATCCCGACCCACATCCCATAGCTCAAGTCAGCATCTACATATTGCTTCCCAGTCTGGTCTTTGCCTCATTCCTGGAGAAGGACATACTGAACAGCCTAGCTGTCACAGGAGTGTTCATCTTCATCTTCACCAGTATCCTGTACGGAATCTCAGTGCTAGCATGTAGGCTGCTGAAATTTGACAGAGGTCTGGAGAGTGCATTCCTTTTGTCTGTGCTCTTTACAAACTCCGGGAACTATGGTGTTCCCTTCTGCACCTTCGCTTTTGGAGAAGAAGGCATGGTCAATGCTTTGGCCTACATGATGTACGGGTCTGTAACCATGTACACTCTGGCAGTGTACATTGCTTCCAGGGGAACAAGCAGCATGAAAGAATCTCTAAAGAATGTCTTCAGGATACCTCTGATATATGCGGTTGTCATAGCTTCTGTATTCAGTTATTTTGTCATTGATGTGCCCTCCTTCGTTGTCAAGCCCATTGCTCTCTTGGGATCTGCTGCTATTCCAGTGACGATGATTCTTTTGGGGATCCAGCTCTCCAGAACGACAATACAGAAAGAGTACAAGCCTTTACTGTTATCAATTGTGTTTCGCTTGGTTCTTTCCCCCTTCTTGGCTATTCTCATCACGTCGTTCATGGGGGTTCATGGACTCTTGAGAAGTGTTCTGATCCTGGAAAGCTCAATGCCTACAGCAATAAATTCCACTTTGATAGCAATAGAATTTGATGCAAGACCAGGATACGTCTCTACAACAGTGTTGATTTCCACAATATTGAGTATTTTTTCTCTGACCGGGCTCTTATTATACCTTACATGAAACCAGCATTCATTATTAGTTTTTTCTTGAAAAGAATTATCATGAGAACTAAGAATCAAAAAACAAAAAGAGGCACATTTATGATAAATAGTGTATCATCTCGCTGGCAGCTTCTTTTCGCACTGAGGGAGATCGAGAGAGCATTCCTCAAACAGGTTGCACGTCCTTTTGCAGATCAATACCAGCATGAGCATTACTGGCACTTCGATCAGGACACCCACTACTGTTGCTAACGACGCACCAGAAGACAACCCGAAGAGCATTACTGACGTGGCAATTGCTACTTCGAAGTGGTTTGATGCACCAATCATTGCTGATGGGGCAGCATCATGGTACGATAAATTCAGTAATCTCGCCAGAACGAAGTATCCCAGACTGAAAATGAGTACTGTCTGAATGAAAAGTGGAATCGAAATCCATACAATGGTCAGTGGATTCTCTATGATGAGCTCTCCTTTAAAAGAGAACAGAAGCACCAGTGTGGCGAGAAGGGAAACGATACTGATTGGAGTCAGTAAATGCAGAAATCTGGTATCAAACCAATCCATACCTTTTGATTTGAGAATGTATCTCCTCGAATA
>CAZFAR010000101.1:0-8350 GCA_964516825.1 uncultured Thermococci archaeon | reverse complement strand
CAGTTAGTTGATATGAGAGTCGTAGAAAGGTTAATAGATTCGATGTTGCACATGAAGCTGGACAAGATGAGAGTGCTGTTATTGACAATTTTAGTTCTATTTTCTCTGTGCATAGAAAATTCTGAAGACATTCCCGTTATAGTTAACGCAAGCACTCAATGGGATCCCGCAATCTACAAAGATATTGTAGTCTGGCAGGATGATAGAAATGGGAACTGGGATATCTACGGATTTGACCTTTCTGCAAAAGAAGAGTTCCAGATCACCACAGATGAAAGCGACCAGCGATATCCTGCAATCTACAGCAGCATAGTGGTCTGGAGAGATGACAGAAATGGCAACAAAGACATCTACGCATACAACCTTTCTACAGAAGAAGAGTTCCAAATAACCACCAACACAAGCGCCCAGTACTATCCTGTTATCTACGAAAAAACAGTGATCTGGGAGGATTGGAGAAATGGTAACTACGATATCTATGGGTACGACCTTTCCACTTCAGAAGAATTTCTCATAACAAAAGACCCAAGTGATCAACAATCTCCAGCAATCTACAATAATACTGTGGTCTGGGTAGATTTCAGAAATGGGAACTGGGACATCTATGGTTACCACCTTTCTCAAACTTTTTCTAATCCCTTTCTTTTCTCACCCTTTCATCCTTACTCTATCAGCTGCAGCTTCTCGAGCAGATATGAAGATGTTACACGTGTAACACATGGACGAGATTCGAAATTTATAACAAAAATTATGTTTATAATTAGACAATTTCTGAATAGCCAAAGCTTTTTAAACTGAAGTTGAGAGATTCACTCAATGAACCGAAAAGCAATCCCTTTGCTCGTCATACTGATTTTTCTGCTCTTGCCACACCCATCCTCCTCACCTTTGGCACTCTCCCCTAGAGGAATCCTCGTGCGTCCAGAAAAGAATATTCAAACAGAGGAAGACATCGATACGCTTATCAGCCTGTGTGAGAAGTACCAGACATCCTACATCTTCTTGATGGTAAAGCAGGATACTGGCGCAGAATCTGGACTTGTGTACTATAACAGCTCCAAGGTCCCAAGGATATCTGATTTTGACATACTTTCTCGCACTCTCGAGAAGGCACACAGAAAAAACATCAAGGTGTATGCCTGGATTCCCCTGCTTTACGATAAATGGGCAGCAGAAGCGGGATTGAGTATCGAGGGCAACTGGATCAGTCCGCTGCAGTCTGCTCCCTATTATGCTGCCATTGTGGGAGAGATAGCCCCCTACAAGGTGGATGGGATACTCTTTGACTACTTGCGATTCTCAGACGATCTTGCCGCCAGTGAACAATTGAAGCAGAATTTTGGCCAGAAATTTGGATATAACATGAATTCTGTGGAGCTCTCTCTGGAAAAGGAAAGAAATACCCAGTTATGGAATCAGTGGATTACATACAGGGAGGAGATCCTCTCACAGTTCCTTGAGACCATCATGCCAAAAACCATGCCTGTAGGAATTACGATCACTTCTGACGATCTGAAGCGCAATTCTGAATCAGGCCCCCTGGCTCATGTGAATTTTGTAGCTCTTCAGGTAGAGGGAGATCCCACCTCCATGATCAACACAGTAACCTTATCTACGGAAGCTGAAATCTACGTGACCCTTCCCAATGACTACGTGAGCCAGGTTCGTCAGTTAATGTCTGAAAGCAGCTACACAGAACTGCTGATCTTCAATTCTGATATCTGGAATGAATCTGCTTTCAAACGCATCAGCAAGGCAGAAGTTCCCTTCACTGATGTCCGGATGACTACACTGCCCTTTATTGATTTCTTCAATAAGAAGTATGATATGAAAACCTGGAGAATTTATGAAGTCAATACTGTTGTGTTTCCTGCAGGACATGTTTTCTGGACCTATTTCAAGTATTTGCCCTACAGGGAGAAATGGAGTCTTTACACTGAGAAATACGGCAGAGATTACGTGGAGGAGGTCATATCAGAAGCAAAGGAGGCAGGTTTGTACACAGTTCTATCCCTGAACATCCAGTCGGAAGAATATGTCACAAAATACAAGGATGCAGCTTCCATCACTTACCAATGGGGAGTCATGCGGAACAGGATTTGCCTGTCAGAATTGAATGGGGAACTATACAGAAGTGAGTTTTTCGAAATGGCCAGGTACCTGGCTGATTACTACGAGGCTGAAGCAGTCCTGATCACCAGTATCTCCTATCTTGAGGACTGTTTCTGCACAGATTGTCTGAAATCCTATACTGATTTCATGGCAGAAAGGGGGATCACTGTGGAAGATTGGCCCCGTTCAGATGGTGAGATTGATATATATCACCAGACAGTAAGAGAGTGGAAGACTGCTCAGATCACTCACTTTCTGGGAGACTTGAGGGAGCATCTCCGTGATTCCAACAAAGAACTCTGGGTAGAAGTTCCTGTTTCTGCAAATATTGAATACATGTCTTCTGAGTACGGGCTGTACCTGCCAGAAGTGGAACCAATTGTGGACAGGGTTGTACTGGTCAATATTGATATGAAGAATCCCCCCCGGATAGGGAATGTGGTGAAGAGTCTGCCCGGATCCGGGTATGTTCTGAATTTCTTCATCGAGGCTGGAAAACTGCCTGCACGTACCAATCTGGAGGATTCTTTAAAGATTGCTTATGAAAATGGGATTTCAAGTGTTGGTATGTATCCCTCCTCTTCAGTAACAGAAAGCTTGTGGAGTGCTCTGTACATCACGTACGTGTACAGACTGGCATCAACAGATACAGGGCTGATGGAGATCTACAAGATGGGAGATTACGGAAGTGTAATCTCTGCGTACTTCCTTCTCAAGGAAGAGAGGAAATTAGAAGAGAGACAGACCAGGGAAAGAGCAAGGCAGAACATCCAAGAGGCTGAGAAAAGTTATTATAAAGTGCTCGCAACTCTTGGGGAAGCCAGACGGGTAGATCTGAATGTAGCAGCTTTTGAGGTGGAAATACAGAAAAACCTCAACCTGCTCTCAGACGCCAAAAATCTGTTCATCGAAGGTGATTACGAGTCAGCAGAGGAAAAGGGGAAAACCACTATCATCGAGTTTTCTACCCTCGATGTCAGAATTGACAACATGGTGAGGCAGGAAGAGATCAAGAGGGTTTCTTCAGGAGTGCTCATAGTAGTTGTGTTTCTGCTGATAATGATGTATGTGAGGTTTACCATGGGAAGGAAAAGGTAGCTGGCTAGCTTTTTCATTTTATTCTTGGATTTTAGTACTGCGAGACTGAAATTACGTTTCAGATTCCAGTTTCTTTAATTCTAGATGTTCTTCCACAAATTTCTTTATATCTTCGAGTGAACCAGATTTCAAGCCGTAGAATTCTGCAAATTTTGGAGTAGTCTTCAAAAGATAGGTTCTTTCCTTTGGCCTTCTCTCGATCAATCCATTGGTTTCCAGTTCCTTGATGTGCTGGTAAGCTCCGGTCCCCCTGTACCTGACCACCTCTGACTGGAGGATGGGCTGCTTGTACGCTATCAATGAGAGTGTCTTCAAGAGTGCCTTGGATTCCCCAGATTCAGGTGCATATTCTACTACAATATCAGAGAACTCGGGTTTTAACTGCATTACGAATTTCTTGTCAACTGTTTCCACTATCTCCACAGCAGATTCTTGCTCTGCATAGGCTTTCTGGAGTTCTGCAATCAGGTTTCGAATCTCACCTGCTGGAGTGTTGAAGGATTGGGCCAGGTCCTTTAGACTTACTGGTTTTCCACTGACAAAAAGAACAGCTTCAACAAGCTGCTTGAGATGTTCCATAGAAAAGAGAGTCTGTGCATTCTTATAAACGTAGCCATGGCTAAAAGGGGCTATGTCTTAGTATTCTGGCCAGAACTCGTATCAGAGAAATGTTACACGTGTAACACTATCCGTGAAAAGGAGGATTCTTGATGCTGATTGGTGATTGAGCTACTCTATCTATTACACATCAGAAAACACTCTGTGAAGTGACCAAACGTTTTTAAGCCCTTGTACAAAACCAGAGCAGTGATTCAGAAATGTTGAGAAAAGTCTATGTATTCATTAAGAGGGACTTCCTCATGATGTTCACGTACAAGTTTGCCATGGTATTCAATTATGCACAGATGATAATGAATTTATTTCTTTTTGTCTTATTTGCCAGAATGTTTGGGGATAGAATGCTGTCCATATTGGAACCCTATGGGGGAGATTACATCCAGTACATCCTGATCGGATCCATTGGATGGGGATACATCTGGAGTGCTATGGGTGCTGCATCAGGATCGATCCAGCAGGAAATGATGCGGGGGACGTTTGAACCGATTTTCCTGACACCTACTTCTCCCTTTGTGATTGTGATGGCCTACACTATCTGGGGATTGTTCATGGGGACCATTTCCATGGGAGTCTTCCTTTTCTTTGGAATTACAGTGTTTGGTGTTGAATTGACAGGAAATGCTTTGATGGCTGTCATTCTTATGGCTCTGTCTGTCTTGATGATGATTGGGTTCGGGTTAATGGTGGCAGGGCTGAACGTGTTTCTGAAACAGGTAGGGTCGCTCGTGTCTGTGGTTCAGGGCGTGGCCATGTTCTTGTGCGGAGTCTACTTCCCTCTTGAGGTGCTGCCAGCGATTATTCAACCTTTGGGGAAGGTGCTGCCCATGTACTACTCCATTATGGGGTTGAGAATGGCTCTTTCTGAAAAAGCTTCTCTTCCCATGATCATGCAGTATGTATGGATTCTGCTGATACTGGCTGTAGTTGCTTTGATTTCAGGGACCTATTTCTTGAGGAAAGGATTGAATCGTGCTCGAAAAGAAGGCACACTCGCGTACTATTAGTTTCTGATCGCTTATGATGGTGGAAGAGTGAGAGAGTGAAAAGCTTTTAAGTATTAACTATACTTGAGGTGGTACCATGAAGGTTCACATCAAGTACTTTGCATCCTACAGAGAGAGGACAGGGAAAAAGGAAGAAATACTTGAAGGAGATTTCAGAACTGTTCACGAGTTAGTACAGCATCTCAGAGTGAAGTACAGGATTGACACAGATTTTTTGATGGTGGCAGTGAACAGGGCTATTGCTCCCAGAGAGAAGGAGCTCTCAGAATCAGATGAGGTAGCCATCTTTCTGCCTGTAAGCGGAGGATAGAACTGGCTCTTTTTTACTGTATATTTTCTACTACATACTCTTCTGCTGACATGGCTGCAGCTGCCCCATCTCCCACTGCAGTGGCTACCTGCCTGTGTTTTTTTGATCTGCAATCACCTGCTGCAAACACTCCTGTAACTGAGGTAGCCATGTTCTCATCTGTCATAATGTAGCCCTGAGCATCCTTTTCCACTTCAAATAAAGAGGTATTGGGCACCCTTCCAATATAGACAAAAACACCCTCCATTGGAAGCTCTGATTCTCCTTGTGTTCTCACATTCTTCACTCTAACAGATTCTACTCTCGTTTCCCCCAGAATTTCAGTGACTACTGTATCCCAGATGAATTCAATCTTCGGATTTTGAAAAGCTTTTTCCTGTATGATCTTCTCTGCTCTCAATTCATTCCTCCTGTGAATCACGTAGACCTTTGAGGCAAACCTGGTCAGAAATAAAGCTTCCTTGACTGCCGAATCTCCCCCACCTACTACTGCCACTGTTTTTCCTGAAAACAAGGCGCCATCACAGGTAGCACAAAAGCTGATTCCTCTGCCTATCAGCCTATCCTCACCGGGAACTCCCAAACTCTTGGGGTATGCACCTGTGGCAATGATTAGAGCTTTCCATTCATATGTTTCAGCAGGAGTATACACTTTTTTCTCCTTCAGATCTACTCGTATGGCTTCTTCAGATCTGATTTCACAACCAAATTTTTCAGCCTGTGCCTGCATGTTTGCCATCAATTCTGCCCCGGATATCCCTTCAGTGCATCCGGGATAGTTCTCGATGAAATCTGTGACAGCAGCCTGTCCGCCAGGCAACAACATCTCCAGTATGACGGTCTTTAATCGTGCCCTGGCTGCGTAAATGCCTGCACTCAATCCTGCAGGCCCTCCTCCAATGATGACGACATCATACATTCAATCACCAAACATCCTTTCATACTCTGTCTTGATGCACTTGTCCATTACTACGTAAATTCCATGAGATTCCGCTTCTTTTCCTGCCTGTTCATTCCTGATTCCTAGTTGCATCCACAATACCTTGGGTGAGACTTTCACAATATCTGGTAGAAAAATGGGAATTTCATCAGAAGGACGAAAAATCAAGACAATATCTACTTTATAGGGTATGTCTGTTAAGGTGTTGTAGCACCTGCTGCCGAACATTGCTGAAGCTGAAGGGTTGACCGGAAATATTATATATCCTTTTTCTTTCAAGTACTTTGGAACGAAATGCGCAGGTTTACTCTCATCCCTTGACGCACCTACCACGGCAATAGTCTTCAAAGAATAAATCCAGGAAAGATCTTCCATAGGGCTTCGTACTTGCTTTCTTTTATAAGCTTTTTCTGTGCCACTGCCATCCTCTTTTGGAGTTCTGGTTTCAAGTACGGAGTCATTACAGAAACGACAGCAGGTCACTGAGCTGACTTATCTTATGATCTGCCCTTGCTTCCTTAGCCATCCTTTTGACAAAAACTGTCTTGATCCCCAGTTTTTTAGCACCCTCGATGTCTGCTTCCGGGTCATCTCCCACGTGGAGGCAATGATCTGAATTCACTCGTAGTCTCTCAAGTGTTACCAGAAAGATTGAGGGATGAGGTTTCATGTATCCATGTTCATAGGATAGGGTGATAACGTCGAAATATGTCTCGAACTCCCTCCTCAAGTCATCCAGAAAACGCCAATGAGTGTTGGAAATCAAGCCCAGGCTGTACCCTTTTTCTCTTAACGCTTGGAGAACTTGGATCGAATCGGAATACCATCTGGTTTCCCTTGTCTTGAGACCTGAATTAACTGCTTTCTTGATTATCTCTGCTATTTCGTCATTCCTGGGCATATGTCCTACAAATTCTAGGGTTTCTGCAATTATGTCATCCAGTAGGTGCTCCTGCAGTGTGCTGTTTTTCATTTCATGATACAATGCATCAATCCTAAAATACGCTTGTAGGAAATCTCTCTTTCTAAGATTTACTCCTTCTTTCTTGAGTGTTCGCATAATTGGATAGATTATATCTTCTTTTTCTCCCGTACTGTAACGGAGGGTTCCAAAATCATCGAAAGTCACTGCCTTTCCTTCAGTCAGCAATTTGTGGTCACTTGATTCCACTACCTTGGCGTTGTTCATATTGATCGTCTTGGGACAGTTGTGAATCAGAGTGTATAAAGGTATTCTGAAGCTATTCTGAGAAAAATGCTACACGTGTAACATTCTTCCTTTTCTGTCACATTCCATGAGTCTGTGTTTGAAACCCTTCTATTTGTTACGAATGTGACATACCTGTCTTTATGGGTTCTTCCCTGATTTCGTGTTACACGTGTAACACGGACATCTAACGGTCAAGCACCTTGAGAGAAAGAATCTTAAATATAGAAACATAGGAAATCTATGCATGTGTGCGTAACAGATGCTGTCCTGAAGTATGAGGATGGAGCAGATCTATGAACAGTACAGACATTAGTCGAATGATGAAGTATGGATGGAACCACCGCCACATGATGTACAGCTATTTCTTGTTAAGGCTGGCCATGATATCTTCTTCTGCGAAGATCAATGCCCTCCTTCACAGGTTGAGAGGTGTTTGTATAGGGAAAAAGGTGAAGATTGCTCAGGATGTTCTTCTGGATCCTGTGGAGCCTGGTAGTATCATTCTGGAAGATTACGTGATACTCAATTCTGGGGTAACGATTCTTGCCCACACTAATCCCACATTGCCGCTGTATGAGTACATGGGGCCAAGGATTGTCAAGCTTGTTAGAATCAAAGAGGGGAGCTGGATTGGTAAGGGAGCTATTGTACTTCCTGGAGTTACTATAGGGAGATATTGCGTGATAGGCGCCAGAGCAGTGGTTACGAAGGATATTCCTGACTTTACTCTGGCTCTGGGAATCCCTGCAAGACCAGTGCAGTCTCTGAGTATCTATATCTGTGATCTGTGAATTATTTTTGAAATAGTTGGAAAGAATACTGAAAAAACCAGAAATAGAAGAAATTCTCAGTAAGACGTCATTAATAGCTATTCTTTCTTGATTTTTCTAGATGAAATAATCTAAAGACTTATAAGTGTTAGCTAAGAAGAGAAATCATGATGGTGAATGAGGAGCAAACCTTGAAAATGAGAAAGCTGCACAAAGACATCATAAGGGGAATCGAGAAGAGGTCCTCATTAACAGAAGAAGATCTGCAAGAATTGACCATTGGACAGA
>CAZFAR010000100.1:910-8403 GCA_964516825.1 uncultured Thermococci archaeon | reverse complement strand
CAGGAGTTTATCCCTCGAGATCATCCTGCACGTGCTGTAAGCCATATTGTTGACTATTTGGATATTTCCAGCATCTTGCACCCTCTCAGTGAAACTGCATTGGGAAAGACGAAGCAGGAAGAGAGAGGAGAGAGACAAAGTTTTATATAAGCATTCAAGGGAGAGGTATGCCCCAGCTCATGAGAGAGTTTGCCATTCTCTTCAAATACAGAAACCTTCTAGAACTGTGCTTTGCAGTTCTGGTGAGCATGATAGGGTTTGGTCTCATCATACCTCTCTTGCCCATATACGGGAGGGAAATGGGAGCGAGTGGTTTCTATCTCGGATTGCTGACCAGTCTTTTTGGAATGACCAGGATTTTAAGCTCCCTTCCCGGTGGAGTTCTTGCAGATAGGGTCGGAAGAAAAAAGCTGATAGCAGGAGGGCTTTTCGTGTACACAGGAGTCATGTTTCTGTTCGGGATTTCCACCAACTTGTATCAACTTCTTTTTCTGCGCGCCTGCCAGGGAGCTGCGTCAGGTGTGGTATGGCCAGTGGCAGCCACCATGGTAGCAGATATCGTTGAACCACAGGACAGGGGGAAGGCCATGGGTTTTTTCAGCATGATGTGGGATGGAGGAATAGCTGTAGGACCGGTCCTGGGAGGGCTCTTGACTGCTGCCATTGACATAGCTTTTCCTTTTTTCGTGTGTTCTGCACTCTCGTTAGTGAGTGCTCTTCTTATTGTAGTACGGGTGAGAGAGACCCAAAGTGACCAGGAAAGGAAATCTGCCGTATCCACAGGTGGACTCACCTTTCATAAGCCTTCCTTGATTGGAATGTGCATCACTGGATTCACTACTTCCTTTGCCATGGGGTTAGTTCAACCTATCATTCCATTGTTTGGAAATGAGGTCATTGGGTTAAATGAGGCTGCCATTGGGGTGATCTTTGGGGCAATGGGTGTTACCAGGTTTCTGGTGAAGATGCCAGCAGGGATTCTTTCAGATAGAATAGGGAAAAAAAGAGTACTCATTGTGGGATTGATCTCCAATGGCATTTTTACCGCCTTTATGTCCCTTTCCAGGAGTTTTTTCACCATGCTGCTGCCTTCTGTAACCCGTGCTGTTGGATTGGGTATGACCATGCCTCCCATGAATGCTCTGGTCACCACTCTTACGACTAAAGAGAATCGAGGAAAAGTCATGGGAATATTTTCTGCATCGAGAAACCTCGGGCTGGTAGTAGGGCCGTTACTGGGAGGTATCACATTTGATGCAATATCTGTACAGGCACCTTTTGTTGTGTGCAGTATTGTAGTGTTCTTGGGGGCGAGTGTGCTGATTTTGACAGTGAAAGAACCCGATGGTGAGTTTTAGATGAGTTCTGGATTGAACTTAATCTCTATCGTTGGAACAACATTTCACTCGCATGGAAGGATACAAAGTGGCGAACCCAAATGAAAACAACTGTGAGCAGTCAGAATTTCACAACACAAATGCCTGAATTCCACTTCGTGACATGGGGTTGTACCGAAAAGTTTATAAAGGGTAACTTACTACTTAAATAGTAACTTATATTCATGAGGTGAATGTCATGAAAAAGAGTATGGTAGCAGGCTTCCTAGCACTCCTCATTATCTCGAGCTTGGTAGATGAAGGAGCAGCCTTGAATGCTCCGATTATTATTTCGCCCCCTAATAATTCTGCAGGGGTGAGCTGTAAACCCACGTTGAAATGGAATCCAGTGGCGACTGCCAACTCGTATGATCTGCAAGTTTCAAGACAGTCAAACTTCAGTAATCTTGTTTTAAACACAACATCCACAATTACGAGCTACACATTCACACAATCTCTTGATGCTTCAACCAAGTACTACTGGAGAGTGAAAGCCAGATCCATTCTAGATGAAAGTACATGGGCTACTGCCAGTTTTACTACAGGAGCCTGTGAAGGTGGAGGAATTTCGGCTCCGAATCTGGTCTCTCCTGCAAACAATACCACGTGGTCTCAGAGTCTGTATCCCATTTTCCAGTGGCAGGCAGTTACAGGCGCTTCCAGTTACACGATCCAGATTTCTCTGAGCAGTACAGATTTTACAGGGAGCTACCTGGTAAAAGAGGCTACTCCGTACAGCACGTACTACGCCATTGATACTGCTCTGAACAACTGCACTAACTACTACTGGAGGGTGCGTGGCGTAGCAGACGGAACTACAGGAAGCTGGTCCAGCGTGTGGAAGGTTACCATTCAGGTAGCCCCAAGTCAACCCATCTTGACCTATCCTCTGGACAAGTCAACTATTACTGTAAGGAGACCCACATTTACCTGGGAAAGCTCTAGTGGTGCTACAGCCTATACCCTGGAGATTGATGGAAGTACGTACTCTGTATCTACCATCAGTTTTACACCCTATTCCAACCTGTCTTTAGGAGCACACAACTGGCGAGTGAGGGCAACTTCATGTGGTGGAGGTCAGACCAGCGATTGGTCACCGCAGTGGACGTTCACTATTAATTTGGATGATGTCATTCTCAAGCAGCCTGCAGACGGCTCACTTATCACAACCCAGACCCCTACATTCGAATGGTACCCTGTAGATGGGGCTACCAAATACAAGCTGGAAGTGAGAAAAGATACGATTACTGGTCAGAAACTGTTCGATGTTGAGGTTTCAGGTACCTCGTTCACTCCTAGTGCAATTCTGAATTCAGGTGTCTATGCCTGGCATGTCATGTCGTACCGTAATAATGCCTGGACAAATTCCTATTCTACTAAACCTTTTACTTTCACCATTCAGACAGGCGGGGCGCTAACTGCTCCCCAACTTCAAGCTCCACCCAACGGATCTGCACAAGATGTTCCAATAACGTTTCGATGGAGTTCGGTCTCTGGTGCATACTCCTATACTCTGGAGTATTCCAAGAGTGATACATTCCAGAATGCACAATCAGTGACTTTGTTTGGAACAGAATACACAGTTTCTACTTCTCTGGAGGAAGGCCTCTGGCACTGGCATGTGAGAGCCAATGCATCCCAGGGTGGATCTGGCCCATGGTCTTCTGTATGGACATTTGAAGTGGGACTACCTGTTCCTCAGCTTTTGTCTCCTGCCAATGGATCAACCCAGGGGACCTCTACAGTGAATTTCGACTGGAGTGATGTGACTGGCTCTCAGGTAGGAGGAGAACTGTATGACTTGGATCATTACGTTCTCCAGTACTCTATCAGCAGTAATTTTGAGAGTCAGAACACCATTTCAGTGAGCGATTCAGGAGGTCAGCCCTTAAGAGACTCCCGATACGGTCCTATTAATGTGGGAGATGGAACTTACTATTGGAGAGTCAAGGCTGTTTACATCAAATATCCAGAAGGTACCCTGAGGGATGGTTCCTGGTCTCCTACTTATAATTTTACCGTGTCCACAGGGGGCATAAACATTCCATCGCTCGTTTCGCCTATTTCAGGCTCTGTCATGAGAGGGAGTTCAGTTACATTGGTATGGAATCCTGTGGACAGCTCCAGCATCACTGGTTATGTTCTGGTCTACATGATGGGTACTGCTATCAACCCGGGCAATCCATCCCAGTGGACTCAAGGAACCTATACAGAGATCATCATACCTGGCAGGACCACCTCCCTGTACACTGTTACCCTGCAGGAGAACACTCAGCAAAAGCCGTTCTACTGGTGGAGTATTGCTACGGTAAACTCCTCAGGACAGAAAGGTGCATTTCCCTCCCCACTCAACTTCTCCATAGATAATACTCCTCCCAACATTTCTCTGGTGGAGACTGTCCAGCCTGTTGATACCACATTATCAATCCGTACTCCAACCTTTACCTGGAGGATCCCAATTGCCAACTATCAGGAGGTGGCGAGCTGGACGTTAGAGTATGCCAGTGACATCCAGCTGCAGCAGAACAGAAAGACTATTACTGGGTTGACCAGCCTGTCCACGATAATATCCGGGAACTACGCCTCCATTTCCTATACACTGCCTTCTTCCCAAGCTCTGAACAATGGAACCTGGTACTGGCATCTTTCAGCTACAGATGCAGCAGGTAACACGTCTGCTTTTACTGCTGTGAAGAGCTTTGTCGTAAGTGCAGGAGAAGAAGTTCCTGTAAAGGTCTCACTGGTTTCTCCTCCCAATGGATTTGAGGACACTCCTTCACGACCTACATTCTCCTGGCTTCAGGTGCAGGGAGCCACCACCTACCATCTGCAGGTAGCCACAACCAGTACTTTCAGTAGTCCTGTAATTGATCAGGACGGCATAGCCACCACCTCCTACATGGCTACTTCAGACCTGGATGCAGGAAAGTACTACTGGAGAGTGAATTCCAATGCTGCGAATGCGCAATGGTCAGATGTGTGGTCCTTTACTATTTCTGGAGAAGCACCCAAGCAGGTGATACTCACTTCGCCTTCGAGCGGTGCCCAGGACATGCCTTCCACTCCTTCGTTCCAGTGGCAGTCTCTGGAAGGTGCGACCTCTTACACACTGGAAGTATCTGCTAGTACATCTTTTACCAGCACGCTAGTGAGCAAGGCTGGCTTAACCACGACCAGCTGGGGAACTGCATCTGACTGGCAGGGGAATAATCCGTCTAAGTTGGATGATGGTACCTACTACTGGAGAGTTTCTTCCAATCTGCCGAATTCGACGTCTGCTGTATGGAACTTCACGGTGAAGACCACTACAGCGGGGAAGATCGGAATTACTGTCAGCGTTTCCAATTTGAATGGGGACCCTGTGTCAGGAGCCACTGTTACCCTGGTGAAGGATAGCACCACTGCGGCTACTGGGTCAACTGACACATCGGGGAGGGTGACTCTCAGTGACCTGGACAGCGGAACCTACACTCTAGGAGTATCAGCTGCAGGGTACAACAACTACACTGAAACACTCAATTTGTCTGCAAATACTACGAAGAATGTTATACTGTACAGAGGGACAATCATCCACGGGTATGTCTACTACGATAATACACAGAATCCTGCTGCAAACGTGGCAGTGAGAGTGTATGAAACGCAGGCACAGCTCCAAGTAGTCTCAGATGTTACAGACACGAACGGATATTTTATCGTGGATAATCTTGCAGACAACAAGACCTACTACATCGTGGTAGAGAACTACGAAGATCAGAAGAAGCAGGGCATTGTCCCTGTGGATTCACCCACCACTGCAAATTCTCTAACCATCATCATCAAGACAGAAGGGGAAATCATTGGAGTGGTCCAGGATGAAGCAGGCAATCCCCTCGCAGGGGCAAAAGTCACTCTCAGAGATGGTCAGGGCCAGTTCATAAACAGCACTTCCACTATCAATATTGGATCTTTCACCTTCAAGGTGACGCCAGGACAGTATTACGTAGAAGTTACTTTGTTCGGATTTGAGGATTATAAGGGGAATCTATTCACTGTGGAGTACAAGGAAATTGAGGACTTGGGATTGATTACCCTGATCTCAAAGGTAGGATCTTTAGTAATCAATGTGCAGAGTGCAGAGGGTGAACCATTGGATGCTTCTGTTACTGTGAAGGATGCAGCAGGAAACATCATCACGACCATTACTGTGGCAGGTGGAGTTGCTTCAGCAGAGGTTGTTGTAGGAACCTACTCCCTCGAAGCATATGCAGAAGGCTATCAGCCTCAGGTAATCACCAGTATTACTATTGAATCAGGCACCACAGTGACACAGAACTTCATTCTGACTCCAGCCCCAGGATCTGTAAGAGTGAACTTGATAGATGCAGAAGGCGTGCCCATTGCAGATGCAGAAGTGCTCCTGGATGGAGAATCTGCAGGTGTTACTGACGAGACAGGAAGCCTCACAATTCCTGATGTCTCTCCAGGAGATCATACTGTCAGTGTGGTAAAAGAGGGATTTGCTGAATATACCGGAATTCAGACAGTCGATCCGGGAGAGACCTTCGTTCTGGAATTGACTATGGAGAAAAGTGGAATCCCCTTGAAATATATTGGCATAGCAGTGATAGTAGTTGCGGCTGCTGCTGGAGGGCTCTACTTCTGGAGAGGCCGAGGTGGTGAGCCGGGAAAGGAGAGAGCACCTGGCAAGGGGAGAGAGAAGGCTAGGATTCCCACAGGAGCCAGAAAAGAGGGACTTCCCAAGCAGTCCTACAGGGGCAGATAATTCATTTTTTCTTTTCTTATTTTATTTCTGATTTCAATAGTTTTTTTCCTAGGAGTTGCTCATAGTTCCAGCAACCGATAGCATGCTACACGTGTAACAATTCTGCAATTTTGATATTTCTCCCTAGACAAACATCCTATTTAGGATACCTCTTTCTAGATGAAGGTCCTACTTAAGATGTTTCAAAATTAACTCTGATTTTTCCTGTTCACTGAGGAATTCAGGTCTTTCTTCTGCAAAAAAAACCAATTTCTCTTTTTTTGGCTTCTTATTTTCCTCCTCAATGATGTTACCTAAAGGAGTCTCAGCTATTTCCAAGGCTGCCTGATTCATAAAGAATACTCCCTGTTCTATTTTCTCTAGAACAAATGGAAGAGCATCTTTGCCCAATTTCACAATCTTACGGTATGGCTCGTTGTCTGTATAGTCCTGAGGTCTTGAACTGAATTGAATCTTTGGGTCTTGGATAACTTTCTCCCACTCTGCGTAGAAGGCATCGAATTGTTCCTTTATTTTCTCTGATTTTTTCATGGTCATCTACCTCCATTTCTATTATCAACTAAGATCGAGATTTGCATTTGGATCATGTTTCTCATAGTACTTAATAATGTTACCGTATGAACCACCTTGCATTTGGAATTTGTCATGCATGGTCTGTTCAGCAGATCCACATTTGCTTTCATGCCAGTCACAATCAGATGTTTCTCTAGATCCGTGTGTACAGCCAGAAGCATCAGCCCACAAGGCTACTTTTCGTTTCTGGTACTCTCGTCTTCCGTGTGCTGAAGGCTTCCATCCGTATGAAGCATAAAACGCATCAAATGCTACAACAGTGTTGCCAGGCCAAATCCATTTGTTTGTAACACCAACGCTCCAAGCAATACAATTGTACACTCCTGATGCAGGAGCTGTAATGTGGAAATTTCGAAGGTTTGGAAACCATCCCAGAAATTTTGCTTTAACTGATGTTGTTGGTGGAGATCCAAGCGGAACAACAGGATGGCACAGGTTCTCATGCCATGGGAATCCTGATGCGTCATTGTCACGCCAAAAGTGAGTCAGGCATTTACCTCGTATAGTAAGAAGCTCAAAGTTGCCTTTTTTTCCAAAGTTTCCTTGGACGAAAGATGGTTCGTATGTGATATGATCTCCAAAAAGAACACCTTTATTCCACGGAAACCCTGACGCATCATTATTTCGCCAGTAATGCCGCAAACTGTTCCCTTCTCTGACTACTAATTCGAAGTTACCCTTTGTCCCAAAGTTGCTCTGAATCAATGCAGGGGCAGATCCGACATTGTCTCCAAAAAGAACACCTTTATTCCACGGAAACCCTGACGCATCATTATTTCGCC
>CAZFAR010000100.1:0-810 GCA_964516825.1 uncultured Thermococci archaeon | reverse complement strand
AGTTGCTCTGAATCAATGCAGGGGCAGATCCGACATTGTCTCCAAAAAGAACACCCCTATACCACGGGAACTGCGAATCATCATTGTGGCGCCAATAGTGCACCAAATAGCTGCCCTCTCTCATGATTGCTTCAAAGTTACCCTTAGTTCCAAAATTACTTTGAATGAGATACATGTTCTCCTCCTTCATTCAATGGTTAGATTCTTGATTGCTCGAAATGTTGACTAACATGTACATACTATGTATCGCCAGTCAAAATCTTGTGCGAATTGTGTACAATATAGCCTAAACATCTCATGAGTCACTCCCCTAAACTCGCTAGAGGACTTGCTTTCTTAAATGTTTCTCTCGCTTCATGTTTATAAATTTTTCGGTAGTTTGTAACGCATGCTATAACCAAGACTTACATAACATAGATCGGTTTGATCCAATAGAAAGAGGAGTACCCCAAGGAAATGCACTGGAAGAAGAACCTACATCATTATCCTCAAAAATCAAAGAAGAAGAACAGGACCTTGATCTGGCCTGTCTTACCCTACCTTCTCCACGATACCTTTTTCCGCATCCACCCTCAGCCTATCGCCAGTTTTAAATTGCGCAATATCTATCTGGTCAACACAGGGTACGCCCGCCAGAATGGCTCCTGCAGCCACAATAGTCTCAGTCTCTTCATTCACAATGGCAGCAGGGCCGACACCATTTTTCTGCAGGCCGTATATAACGTAGGAACCCACAGTAGAACCCTTGCCGCGGGGAAAAACTAATATCTTTCCCGTGATGCTCTGTCCCTCCAGAGGATGTCCTTTTTC
>CAZFAR010000099.1:0-8499 GCA_964516825.1 uncultured Thermococci archaeon | reverse complement strand
GATTTCATACACTCCCGAAACCCCCTCTCTTTATAAAGCTTATGATTAGGATTTGGACAAAGTGGCTGACGCCGAGGTTGGGATTTGAACCCAAGCTCTCCGGAAGGAGAACCGGCTCTCAAGGCCGGCGCGTTTGTCCTATCTCCGCCACCTCGGCTAATCATCCATCCACTTTCTAAAGTTAAAAAGGTTTCGAACCAAAATAATAATGAACGCAAAATCAGAAATCACAACTCCAGAGACATCACCCAGTACGATATCCCCTTTTAGCAGAGACCTCATCCACATCAATCTGTATCATCGCTGTCTCCTGGCACTCTTTTTCTGTAATTTCTGAACATTCACCATATTTCCTGCCCAATTCCACCAGCACCTCACGGGAAGAGGTCTCAGAAAATAGAGCTCTGCCAAAACAGAGAACACTCTCATACTTCACAGCACGACCACATTCAGTCCCTGCAACATCAACAGGATTTACGACCAGAAAGCATACGTGTGGGTTCGCCTTCACATAGATAACTTTCTGACCCTCTTTTGCACAATGTATATAGATTCTGCCATCCTTATAACAGAAATTTACAGGAATGCAGTACGGCTCGTTCTCTCTGCACAGAGAAAGAATACCTACAGGTGCTTCCCTGAGAATAGATTCTATGTACTCTAAATCCAGCATGATCTTATCAGAGCGTCTCATCTCAGTCTTCAATTTCATGCGTTTCACATTGCCCTGCCCTATTTAGAGTTTTCCACTGTTACACGTGTAACACAGGCGGCTGTAATGCCAAAATTTATATTGAGTAACCCTAATTCCCTCTTATGCCCGAAGATGAGAAAGTAGCCCTGGAGATTTCTATTGTCAAGAAACGAAAGTACATCACCTCCACCCACAGTATCAACATCGACCATCTAACAGAAGAAGAAGTAGATGAGTTTGCCAAGATCCTGTACGATAAAGCAGTCATGCTCTTGATCAACTACTACCCGCAAGGTCAGTTAAAAAAGGAGACAGAAAGATGAGAGTGGGATTCTTCCAGATGGAACCAGAACTCTTTAACGTGGAAGCTAATGTAGAGAAAGCTTTGAAAGCTTTGCAGAGAGTGAAAACAGACATGATAGTGCTGCCAGAGCTCTTCAACACTGGCTACGCTTTCAAAACGAGAAAAGAAGTTGAAGAATGCGCAGAACCCATACCTGGTTACACGACAGAGAATCTGACTGAATTAGCGCGTGACAAGGACATGACCATCGTGGCAGGAATCTGCGAAAGGAGGAATGATGCACTCTACAACTCTGCAGTTTACATAACCGGGAAGTATACTGGCGTATACCGGAAGGTTCATTTATTCCTGGATGAAAAGAAGTTCTTCACTCCAGGAAATGAATTTCTAGTCTTTGACTCCATTGGTGTCATGATTTGTTTCGATTATTTCTTTCCTGAAGCTGTCCGAACTCTGATGCTGAAAGGTGCAAAGCTGATTGCTCACCCTTCAAATCTGATCCTCCCATACTGTCCTGATGCCATGGTTGTGAGAAGTCTGGAAAACAGAGTATTCTCAGTAACCTGTAATCGAATAGGCGAAGAAAGAGGGCTGACCTTTATTGGAAAATCCCAGATCGTGGACTCAAAGGGAAATCTATTATACAGAGCAGGGACAGAAGAAGAACTCGTCATAAGAGATATATCACTTGAAGAGGCTGAAAACAAATTCATTACCCCGAATAATGACCTTCTGGAAGATAGAAGGCCCGAAACATATAGAATCTGAAGATACAGGACTACGTATATAGAAAAAAGGATGTTCTTCTGACTATGGCTAATACTGATATTTCCATTCACTTGACACTGTTACACGTGTAACAACCCAGGAGAAACATTCCAGACACCATATATAGGAACCGAAAGATTTATAAGCCATTGGAAGAAAGAGAATGCATGACCCCAAGGGGGAATTTATTTATCGGTTAGCAAAAAAAGCGAGTTCTCAGGTAGCGTGAGCTTCCTTCACAGTTTCGAGGTGGTGACATGAGACAGGTCGGCGAGTATTCTCCAAATCAACTGGAAGAGAGAATACTAGAGCACTGGAAAGAAAAGGACACGTTCAGAAGAAGTCTCAAGAAGAGAGAGAAAGCTCCACCATTTATTTTCGTAGAAGGTCCCCCCACTGCAAACGGATTACCAGGTGTTCACCACGTGTTATCCCGTTCCATGAAAGACACATTCTGCAGGTACAAGCACATGTGCGGATACCTGGTGAAACGAAAAGGAGGCTGGGACACTCACGGATTGCCAGTGGAGCTTGAAGTAGAGAAAGAGTTGAACATCAACAGCAAGAATGAGATAGAGGAATACGGCATCGAAAATTTCAACCAGAAATGCAGGGAGAGCGTGTTCCGCTACGAAAAGGAATGGCGGCTGATGACTGAAAGAATGGCTTTCTGGGTCGACATGGATGATCCGTATATCACACTGAAGAATGAATACATAGAATCAGTCTGGTGGTCTCTGAAGCAGATCTGGGACAAGGGATTGCTGTATCAAGGACACAAGATCGTACCATACTGCCCCAGATGTGGAACAGCCCTATCCACACACGAGATGGCTCAGGGGTACCAGACTGTGACAGAACCCTCAGTATACGTTAAGTTCATGACAGAAGATGGGTCTGCATATTTCTTGGCCTGGACCACAACACCCTGGACCTTACTGGCGAACCTGGCATTGACTGTTCATCCAGACTACACTTACGTGAAAGTGGACAACGAAGGGACTGTGTTAATTCTGGTGAAAGACAGGCTGAATGTCCTGGAAGGAGACTACAAGATTCTGGAGGAATTTCTAGGAAGAAAACTGGAAGGAATGAAGTATCGTCCCTTGTTTGAGTACTGCATACCAGAAGGGAAGACCCACGTCGTCATACTAGGTGATTTTGTCACCACTGATGAAGGTACTGGAATTGTACATACTGCACCTGCTTTTGGTGAAGATGACTACAACATCTGCAGAGAGAATGGTGTCGCTTTTAGCCAGCCAGTGGACGAGAACGGGAAATTCGTGGAAGAGGTCTATCCTCTGGCCGGCGTATTCGTGAAGGATGCAGATGAAAAGATTCTGGAAATGCTGGAAGACATGCGGTTGCTGTACAGAAAAGAGAACTACACCCATGAGTACCCTTTCTGCTGGCGATGTGATACACCTCTATTGTACTACGCTCGGGAATCCTGGTTCATAGAAATGACTAAAGTAAAAGACAACCTGCTCAGGACCAATGATGAGGTAACCTGGACTCCTTCCCACATAAAACATGGGAGATTCGGCAAGTTCCTGGAGAATGTGAGGGACTGGGCTTTGTCCAGAGAAAGATACTGGGGAACACCATTACCCTTGTGGGTGTGTGAATGTGGGTACAGAGAATGTATCGGAAGTGTGCAGGAGTTACGCGAAAAAGGAGCGAATGTGCCTGAAGATCTGGATCTGCACAAGCCATACGTAGATGATATCATACTGGTTTGTCCGAAATGCGGTGGAAAAATGGCGAGAGTACCAGATGTGATCGATGCCTGGTACGATTCAGGCTCTGCACCCTTTGCCCAGTGGCACTACCCTTTTGAGAATCGAAATATATTCTCTGAAAACTACCCAGCAGATTTCATATCTGAAGCTTTGGATCAGACGAGAGGGTGGTTTTATTCTCTTCATGCTATAGGGACAGTGCTCTTTGACTCAGTAACATTCCGAAACTGCGTATGTCTTGGGCTCGTTTTAGGTAAGGATGGGGCTAGAATGAGCAAGAGTAGAGGAACTGCAGTAGACCCATGGATACTCTTTGAGAAGTATGGATCAGATGCAACCCGGTGGTACATGTACAGCATCGTGGCTCCTGGTGACAATATCAGGTTCTCCGAGGAATCAGTGGAAGATGTGTACAAGAGGTTTCTGAACACTTTCTGGAATGCATACTCATTCTATGTGACCTACGCATTGATAGACGAGTACAATCCAAAAGAAGGGAGATTGCAGGTGGAAGAGAGGTCAGCCTTGGATCGATGGATGATTTCTCGGCTGAATTCGCTCATAAGGAACGTAAGAGCATACATGGACGCCTATGAAGTGCATACAGCCACCAGAGCAATTGAAGAGTTCGTCACGAATGAGGTATCGAACTGGTACGTACGTAGATCGCGGAGACGGTTCTGGAAGCTGGAAAAAGATAAAGATAAGAAAGCAGCTTACGACACATTGACAGAGGTCATGGATGCTGTATCAAGGTTGCTAGCTCCCTTCATGCCCTTCATCTCTGAAGAGATCTATACGAACGTCTTTGAAGAAGAGAGTGTGCATTTCTGTGAATATCCGGAGGTAGACGAATCGAGGATCGACAAAGAACTGGAACTGCTCATGGAAAAGGCTGTAGCAGCTTCAGAAGCGGGAAGAGCTGCCAGAGCTGATGCAGGCATGAAGTTGAGACAGCCCCTGGTGAAGGCTGTTGTCATATCGGATGAACCCTTGGACTCTGTAGTTTCCTTGATACAGGACGAGCTTAACGTGAAAAATCTGGAAGTGAAGCCAACCTCTTCTGAGCTGTTGAACTTTTCTGTGAAATTGAACTACAAGAATGCGGGACCAAAATTCAAGCAGAAAATAAGAAAGGTAGAAGAAGCTTTAGGCAAGGAGAATCCACGAAATGTAGTTGAAACGTTGAAAAGAGATGGTAAGATACAGATAGTAGTAGATTCGGAACAGGTGGTACTTGAAGACGAGGATCTAACAGTGAGAACAGAGGTCACAGAGGGATACACCTCAGGAGAGTCCAAGAATGTTACCGTGTTCGTGGAGACCACTTTAACGGATGCACTGATTCAGGAGGGATTAGTGAGAGACATTGTGAGGAGAATTCAGGAAATGCGGAAAGAAATGAATTTGGACTACAAAGATACCATAGACATATTCTATACTGGAGATTCTGTAGTAGAGAAAGCAATAGAACAGTTCAGCGACTACATCAAGCAGGAGACTCTCGCAGATACTCTCACCAAGGGCCCACCTGAGAAGGGTTACTCCAGAAAGTGGATTATCGAAGAGAAAGCCATTCTGTTGTCGGTGGTTAAATAAGAGTCAACATCTGAATCATCCAGGTCAGATGTCTCCCGCATCACGGTGATGATTTCAGAGTTCTTATCTTGTTCTGGTGATGCATGTACGGTAAGTCCTAGCTGATCTCTCACCTCTCACATCACTACTCTTGAAATGGCTTTCTGCGATACTGAAAAGCCATTCTTCTTCGTAAAAAGGACATCGGTATGTATTATGGTAGCTATCCTCAAAGACATCTATGGTAGCCATCCTCGAAGACATTTCACATTTCACACTGCGGGATGCTGTCCCTGCTCTAGAAGAGAATCATGGTCATACAGCGGATAACTATTCAGAGTACTTGGCCTACAAGTGGAGTGTCGATCACCTGCACATTGCCAGTTATCCTGGAGCACGAAGGCATTACGAAAGTAAAATGAATTCCTATGCCCAAAAGTATTTAAATGCCAGGGGGATGTATTAGTATGAGGTGTAAGAAGAATGAAATGGAGTTTGACCATGCTTTTGATCTGTCTGCTGTGCAACACTCTAAGGGGTGCAGACGATTGGCCAATGTTCGCGCATGATCCGCAACATTCAGGATATTCTTCCTCGCCTATGCCTGAATCTCTCAGAGAAATATGGACAAAAGATGGCTTTGGAATTGGAGTACGTTTTGTGATCTCAGAGGAAAAACTCTTTGTGTCAAGACACTTGGCTCTGATAGCACTTGATGTCAATACGGGATCTGTGTTGTGGAGTCAATTGTCAATGAGCTCTCAGAGTGTTCCAGCAGTAGAGAACAAGAGAGTGTATGTCAGTGGGCTTTGGTGGATACTCTGTCTTGATGCCGACACAGGAGAAGTGATCTGGCACCATGATGTAAAACTCCTTGATTTCCTTTCCTACCCAATTGTCGTGGATGGACGTGTGATCGTGGGAGGTGGTCGCCCAATGTCAGACATAATATGGACTCCAGAAAACATCGAAGCTTTAGAGCGCGCAGAGATACTTGCGCGGAGAGTAGTGTGTTTGGATGCTGAAACTGGCGAAGTTGTCTGGAAGTTCTTCGCGCAGGATCTCGCTTGTTTTTCTCCGGCCTATTTCAACGGCAGAGTCTACACAAATGATGGATACAGACACATATACTGCCTGGATGCACAGACAGGCGAAAAAATCTGGATGAAAAGGATGGAATGGACCAGCTCTTCGAATTTGTCGCTCGATGGAAAAAGAATTTTTGTCGCGACCTACAACGGGCTTGTATGCCTTGATCTTGAAACAGGAGAAACACTATGGAAATTTGGCGGTGAACGGTGGATTTTCTCCACTCTTGCTGTAGCCTACAACAAAGTATTTGCTGGAACTGTTAAAGGAGGACTCTACTGCCTGGATGTTGAGAACGGGGAAGTGATCTGGAAAAGAGAGACTGAAAGTAGGATTTCTTCATCAATTGTTGTGGCTGACGAGAAGGTAGCGTTTGGAACTAAAGATGGAATGGTCTACATAATAGAAGCTCAATCGGGAGAAGTTTGTGAATCCCTTGATCTTAGTGACGATGAGATAGAAGATCTTGCTCTTTCAGATGGAAAGTTGTTTGTTGGATTAGGAGACGGGAGAATCTCATGTTTTGGAGGAGATGTCAATGAATCTTCATCATCAGGGTCTTCATCGCCAGGAATATGTAGTCTTTGGATTCTTTCTTGGATAATAGCCCTTAACGGGGTTTTGATTGAAGTCATTTTTGCACATCATCTTCACCGTTGAGATTCACCAAAAAAATGGAACCCTTTGTATTAGGGCTAGAAGAAGGCAAATCATGCCTCTCTGTCCTATCGTTGTGATGAGGAGATGTCTCGAGTAGAGCTTCATTGCTGTCAACCTGTTATGTTACACGTGTAACAAAGCAATACGGGGATACCAGCCGTAATCTTTATATGCGTCTTGATTAATTTCTTTCCAGTGTGTACAGAGGAGGAATTATGATGAGAAAGATGAAAGGGCCAATTTTACCGATTCTATATTTATTGATTCTATTTCTGTTCGTATCTTCCATTGAAAGCTCTCAGGAATTTCCAATAGTCATCGATGAGAGTAGTCAGAAAGATCCAGCAATCTACAAGGATATTGTAGTGTGGGAAGACAACAGGAACGGAAACTGGGATATCTACGGATACAGCCTTAGCACACAAAAAGAATTCCAGATTACCACAGATCCAGCTGATCAGTACGATCCAGCAATCTATGAAGATATCGTCATCTGGATAGACAGAAGAAGCGAAGGAGAAAGCATCTACGGGTATAACCTCTCAACAGGAGAAGAGTTTCAAATTGCCACAATGGTATGCGCGTTTTCTGGTTCGGCAATCTATGGAGACTATGTGATCTGGATTGATGTCCGCAATGTCTACGGATACAGCCTTTCAACACGTGAAAAGATACAGCTGACAGATAGTATGAGCATGAAGGATAATCCCGCAATCTATGGAAGTATTATCATCTGGGAAGATCATAATTATAAATCTGCTATTCATGGGTACAATCTCTTGACACATGAAGAGTTTCGACTCACCAGACTGCTCTCATTTCTTCCATCCTCTTCTCAATGGAGTCCTGCAATCTATGCGGATATCGTGGTATGGACAGAACAGCCAGATGGAGATATCTACGGTTATGACCTCACAACCTCAGACAGGTTCATAGTGGGGACAGCCCGTATGAGTAAATGCGATGGTAATCCTGCTCCAGAAATCTATAAAGATATTATTGTCTGGACAGACTGCAGGAATGGTAATGAAGATATCTGCTGCTTTGATCTTTCAACAGATCAGGAGTTTCAGATCACGACAAATGAAGAATGTCAGAGATCTCCAGTACTCTACGAGAATGTAGTGGTGTGGCAGGATCATCGAAATGGGAACTGGGACATTTATGGTTTTAATGTCTCTCCGCCTCTGATGAGAACATCATTCAAATCCAAAACGAGAGTCGTTCTCTTTGACGTCCTCTGGACACTTCTGATTATTTCACCCTTGACACTTCTTGTTTTTCGCGTAAGAAGGATCTTACAACAAGTAAAAGAAATAAAAGACACATCGAAGATAGTATCTTTGTACAGTACAGGACCAAGAGATTTCAGGAGACATTCTATGCCTGTTCATGTCTCATTCATACTTGGTGTTCTGAATAGTTTACTTTGCCTTCCCCTCTTTTTTACCTGGAGGGCGTTGTTGTGGGTACCATATCTCTCACTCCCTATCTATTGGATTGCTTATTATTCCTGGAGTGAGAAAATCCCCTACATCCGTATCGCGCATGATGAAATCAAGCTCTTCAGCGTCCTGGGGAAAAAGCCGGCAGTGATCAAGCGGGACGCTGTCCGGAAAATCGTTTTTGAAACATGGACTGATCTTCCATACAAGGCTGCA